>NZ_CAXSXW010000049.1:0-596 GCF_964241505.1 Klebsiella sp. Q11 | reverse complement strand
AAGTGAGCATCGCAAATCGCTTCTGACTTTTGTGCGTATTAACTGTTTGCTCATTGATACTTAATTCACTCTGACAAGGAAATGGCAATGAAAAAGGTTCTTCTCTCTGCTGCAATGGCAACTGCGTTTTTTGGTATGGCTGCGGCAAATGCTGCTGATACCAATGTAGGCGGCGGTCAGGTTAATTTCTTCGGTAAAGTTACCGACGTATCTTGTACTGTTTCCGTAAACGGCCAGGGCAGCGATGCGAACGTTTATCTGTCACCAGTGACTTTAACGGAAGTTAAAGCTGCCGCGGCGGATACCTATCTGAAACCGAAATCTTTCACCATCGATGTTTCTGACTGCCAGGCGGCTGATGGCACCAAACAGGATGATGTGAGCAAACTGGGCGTGAACTGGACCGGCGGTAACCTGCTGGCGGGCGCAACCGCTAAACAGCAGGGCTACCTGGCTAACACCGAAGCCGCCGGCGCGCAGAATATCCAGCTGGTTCTCTCCACCGACAACGCCACCGCGCTGACCAACAAAATCATCCCGGGCGACAGCACCCAGCCTAAAGCGGCCGGTGATGCCTCTGCCGTTCAGGATGGCGC
>NZ_CAXSXW010000047.1:124-628 GCF_964241505.1 Klebsiella sp. Q11 | reverse complement strand
CGCTTAGCCGGGCTACGGGTTTACCGTCGTCTGCGGACAAGTAGCCCGGATAAGACGTTTACGTCGCCATCCGGGAGTCATGAAAAATTAAGCCAGCTGCACCCCGGCTCGCGCTGCGCTCAGTCGGGCTACGGTTTTACCATCGTCTGCGGACAAGTAGCCCGGATAAGACGTTTACGTCGCCATCCGGGAGTCATGAAAAACTTAAGCCAGCTGCACCCCGGCTCGCGTTGCGCTCAGCCGGGCTACAGGTTTACCGTCGTCTGCGGACAAGTAGCCCGGATAAGACGTGTACATCGCCATCCGGGAGTCATGAAAAATTTAAGCCAGCTGCACCCCGGCTCGCGCTGCGCTTAGCCGGGCTACGGGTTTACCGTCGTCTGCGGACAAGTAGCCCGGGTAAGACGTTTATGTCGCCATCCGTAGGCATGAAAAATTTAAGCCAGCTGCACCCCGGCTCGCGCTGCGCTTAGCCGGGCTACGGGTTTACCGTCGTCTGCGGAC
>NZ_CAXSXW010000046.1:0-683 GCF_964241505.1 Klebsiella sp. Q11 | reverse complement strand
CGGAAGAAGCCCGGATTGTCCTCGATATCTTCCACCACCACCTTCGCGTCGCGCAGCGGGTGTGAGGCCTGCAGCTCGTCGCCCGGGTCGGTCATCTCCGTTACCAGACCGCGCACCCAGGTGTTGAGCTCCAGCTCCAGCAGGCGGCGATCCTTGGTGGTGCCGATGTTTTCACGCTGAACGAGCTTCAGGTAGTGCGCAATACGCGACAGCAGGAAGATATACGGCAGACGGGCGTTGATGCGGCTGTTGGCGGTGGCGTCGGCGGTGTCGTACAGCGCCGGCTTTTGGGCGGAGTTGGCCGAGAAGAAGCAGGCATAGTCGCGGTTTTTGTAGTACGACAGCGGGATAAAGCCGAGGCTGGCGAACTCAAACTCGCGGGTTTCCGGGATCATCACCTCCGACGGGATCTTCACCTGGTTGCCTGTGCCCAGATCGTAGAGGTGGATCGGCAGATCTTTCACCGCTCCGCCCGCCTGCGGGCCACGGATCTGCACGCACCAGCCGTTATTAATAAAGCTTTTCACCATATTGGACGCGAAAGAGAACGAGGCGCTGGTCCACAGGTATTTCTCATGGTCCGGGCCTTTCACCTGCTCGACGTAGTTGAAGCTGCGCACCGGCACGGTGTCCGGACCATACGGCAGGCGGCCCAGCACGCGCGGCATCACCAGGCCGATATA
>NZ_CAXSXW010000045.1:0-695 GCF_964241505.1 Klebsiella sp. Q11 | reverse complement strand
CCTTCACGGATTGCGAAACGCAGACCGTCGTCCATCGCGATCGGGTGGATCAGGGTAACAACCATTTTGATGTTGTCGCCCGGCATTACCATCTCTACGCCTTCCGGCAGTTCGATGGTGCCAGTCACGTCAGTTGTACGGAAGTAGAACTGCGGACGGTAGCCTTTGAAGAACGGAGTATGACGGCCGCCTTCGTCTTTGGACAGAATGTACACTTCAGATTCGAACTTGGTGTGCGGCTTGATAGAACCCGGCTTAGCCAGTACCTGACCACGTTCGATTTCTTCACGTTTGATACCACGCAGCAGAACACCAACGTTCTCACCAGCACGGCCTTCGTCCAGCAGTTTGCGGAACATTTCAACGCCAGTACAGGTAGACTTCGCAGTCTCTTTGATACCAACGATTTCAACTTCTTCGCCAACTTTGATGATACCGCGCTCTACACGACCGGTAACAACGGTACCACGACCGGAGATGGAGAATACGTCTTCGATCGGCAGCAGGAACGGCTTGTCAATCGCACGCTCTGGTTCCGGGATGTAAGAATCCAGGTAGCCAGCCAGTTCGATGATTTTCGCTTCCCAGTCTGCGTCGCCTTCCAGCGCTTTCAGAGCGGAACCGCGAACGATCGGAGTGTCGTCGCCCGGGAAATCGTACTGAGACAGAAGTTCACGAACTTCCATTTCAACCAG
>NZ_CAXSXW010000044.1:0-726 GCF_964241505.1 Klebsiella sp. Q11 | reverse complement strand
CTGGCCTCAACCGGCGGTATTTCCAGAAGGTTCAGCCACCACAGCGTCTCTTTATCTTTAGCCAGCCCTGCATTACTGCCGAGCTTAATACGCAGGGTTTGACCGCTTTTCGCATCAACGCGGGAAATAGGCGGCGTGATAATAAAGGGGGTCGTAATGGTATCCGGCGTCGCGTCGGCATTACCGTTATCCAGCCAGGCTTGCGCCAGCGCCGGACGGTCGGCGGTGTTAGAGAGCTGCACCGTTATTTCTTTTTCATTTCCTGGATAAATAAAGCGGGTACCGTTAACAATAATATTATTGGCATGGGCCGCAAAACTAAAAATGAAACAGAAAAAAAGGGCAATACGCTTCATGCTGACCTCAGAATAAAAAAATAAGCGGCAGCAGTGGCCGCTTTATTATTGTTGTATACCCTGAATAATTCGAATTACAGAAAGGCGGCCAGAGAGTGACTGGGGTGAGCAAACGTCGCCAACGCCTGTGCCATTCGAAGTATGACGGGTATAGACCGCCCCGGCGCGAGGCGGCTTTATCTCTCAGTCGATATTACTGATAAGTAATTTCGTAAGTCGCGTAGCTGTTAACCACACCGGTGGTAACCGTGGTCGGGGTGCTGGTCGCGTAGCCGACGTAGTAAGTGAAGCGCGCGCCATCCTGAACGGCAGAGGCATCACCGGCCGCTTTAGGCTGGGTGCTGTCGCCCGGGATGATTTTGTTGGTCAG
>NZ_CAXSXW010000043.1:0-787 GCF_964241505.1 Klebsiella sp. Q11 | reverse complement strand
GACGGAGAAGGCTATGTTGGCCGGGCGACGGTTGTCCCGGTTTAAGCATGTAGGCGGATGTTCCAGGTAAATCCGGAACGTCACTAACGCTGAGGTGTGATGACGAGGCACTACGGTGCTGAAGTGACAAATGCCCTGCTTCCAGGAAAAGCCTCTAAGCATCAGGTAACATCAAATCGTACCCCAAACCGACACAGGTGGTCAGGTAGAGAATACCAAGGCGCTTGAGAGAACTCGGGTGAAGGAACTAGGCAAAATGGTGCCGTAACTTCGGGAGAAGGCACGCTGATGGTAGGTGAAGCGACTTGCTCGTGGAGCTGAAATCAGTCGAAGATACCAGCTGGCTGCAACTGTTTATTAAAAACACAGCACTGTGCAAACACGAAAGTGGACGTATACGGTGTGACGCCTGCCCGGTGCCGGAAGGTTAATTGATGGGGTTATCCTCGCGGAGAAGCTCTTGATCGAAGCCCCGGTAAACGGCGGCCGTAACTATAACGGTCCTAAGGTAGCGAAATTCCTTGTCGGGTAAGTTCCGACCTGCACGAATGGCGTAATGATGGCCAGGCTGTCTCCACCCGAGACTCAGTGAAATTGAACTCGCTGTGAAGATGCAGTGTACCCGCGGCAAGACGGAAAGACCCCGTGAACCTTTACTATAGCTTGACACTGAACACTGGTCCTTGATGTGTAGGATAGGTGGGAGGCTTTGAAGTGTGGACGCCAGTCTGCATGGAGCCATCCTTGAAATACCACCCTTTAATGGCTGGTGTTCTAACGTGGGCCC
>NZ_CAXSXW010000042.1:0-951 GCF_964241505.1 Klebsiella sp. Q11 | reverse complement strand
GGGTGACTGCGTACCTTTTGTATAATGGGTCAGCGACTTATATTCTGTAGCAAGGTTAACCGTATAGGGGAGCCGCAGGGAAACCGAGTCTTAACTGGGCGTTAAGTTGCAGGGTATAGACCCGAAACCCGGTGATCTAGCCATGGGCAGGTTGAAGGTTGGGTAACACTAACTGGAGGACCGAACCGACTAATGTTGAAAAATTAGCGGATGACTTGTGGCTGGGGGTGAAAGGCCAATCAAACCGGGAGATAGCTGGTTCTCCCCGAAAGCTATTTAGGTAGCGCCTCGTGAACTCATCTTCGGGGGTAGAGCACTGTTTCGGCTAGGGGGTCATCCCGACTTACCAACCCGATGCAAACTACGAATACCGAAGAATGTTATCACGGGAGACACACGGCGGGTGCTAACGTCCGTCGTGAAGAGGGAAACAACCCAGACCGCCAGCTAAGGTCCCAAAGTCATGGTTAAGTGGGAAACGATGTGGGAAGGCCCAGACAGCCAGGATGTTGGCTTAGAAGCAGCCATCATTTAAAGAAAGCGTAATAGCTCACTGGTCGAGTCGGCCTGCGCGGAAGATGTAACGGGGCTAAACCATGCACCGAAGCTGCGGCAGCGACACTATGTGTTGTTGGGTAGGGGAGCGTTCTGTAAGCCGTTGAAGGTGGCCTGTGAGGGTTGCTGGAGGTATCAGAAGTGCGAATGCTGACATAAGTAACGATAATGCGGGTGAAAAACCCGCACGCCGGAAGACCAAGGGTTCCTGTCCAACGTTAATCGGGGCAGGGTGAGTCGACCCCTAAGGCGAGGCCGAAAGGCGTAGTCGATGGGAAACAGGTTAATATTCCTGTACTCGGTGTTACTGCGAAGGGGGGACGGAGAAGGCTATGTTGGCCGGGCGACGGTTGTCCCGGTTTAAGCATGTAGGCGGATGTTCCAGGTAAATCCGGA
>NZ_CAXSXW010000041.1:0-1190 GCF_964241505.1 Klebsiella sp. Q11 | reverse complement strand
TAATAAACCAGCACCATACTTCGGTAGGCTCTGGCGAGGTGGTTAAGAACGGTGCTCAGCACCGTTCGCCTTAATATTAGCGGGGAGTGTCGCAGGACATTCTCCGCTAACGTCAGATAAGAGATTACCCGCCGCGATTTAATACTGTTGGCCTGATACCTTACATGTAATCCTTTACTTTCTGCATGATAACCAATAAGCCACAGGACTATTGTGCTCAGCGTTGCCAGCAGGCTCAGCACCAGCATTCTTCCCGCTGAACGGCTGTAACTGGCCCGCAGACCGAACCCAAACCGTTCGCTTTTCTCATCGCGGAAGTTCTGCTCTATCTGCATTCGGCGACTGTATAACTTCATGATTTCACGTGGCTTAAAGTCGTCTGTGCTGCTGAAGATGAGCCACGGCTCTTTTGCTGAAGAGCGCCCGTCGCGAACCTGAGATTTGCGTTTTATGCGACACCTTGAGTGCCGGTGTTTCCGGCCTTTTGGTTCTTTCCTGTGCAGATAAAAATGTCCCTCACACCGGGCATATTCCGCCCGTGCAAGCGTGCCTGGCCCCAGATATTCTGGTTTACTGCTGGCCTGTAATTCCTGACGTCTGAACCAGTATTCACCTTTGCTGTTCAGGCGCATCTGGATATTACCCCTGACACGGCCAATAAAATCCCATCCGAGCGACCGGATATGCCGGAACCAGGCATTCTGGAAGCCCGCATCGGTAACGATGATGACTCTGGCCGTCGGGTTCACCGCCCCGGCAAGGGCATCAAGGAAGGCCTTTTGTATCTGTCCATTCTGCTGCTTTTCTGACGGGACTATCCAGCTTAACAGCGGAAGCGAACGCCCATCGCAAAGCAGACTGGCGCGGAGCACATGATATTCCTGAGACGGATAGCCACTCCAGTCAACCGCAATAACACACAGCGATAATTTCCGCGTCAGCATGGTGATAATGCCATTGAAAATCAGAGGAATATCCTGATGGAGTGATTTATTGCCCAGTAGACGATCAACTCGTTTGATTTTGTTTTTGACCTGAGCAGCGCCGGGTAAATAACGTCCGATACTGGTCAGCGTCAGTGACGCGCCGTTGATTAAGGCAAGCGTGGCGTCAAGGAGGGCATTTTGTCGGTATTTGTGAAACGGAGCTAAAGCATCCCGGAAGAAATTCTGACATACTCGGCAGGCAGG
>NZ_CAXSXW010000040.1:0-1537 GCF_964241505.1 Klebsiella sp. Q11 | reverse complement strand
CGGGAACTCAAAGGAGACTGCCAGTGATAAACTGGAGGAAGGTGGGGATGACGTCAAGTCATCATGGCCCTTACGAGTAGGGCTACACACGTGCTACAATGGCATATACAAAGAGAAGCGACCTCGCGAGAGCAAGCGGACCTCATAAAGTATGTCGTAGTCCGGATTGGAGTCTGCAACTCGACTCCATGAAGTCGGAATCGCTAGTAATCGTGGATCAGAATGCCACGGTGAATACGTTCCCGGGCCTTGTACACACCGCCCGTCACACCATGGGAGTGGGTTGCAAAAGAAGTAGGTAGCTTAACCTTCGGGAGGGCGCTTACCACTTTGTGATTCATGACTGGGGTGAAGTCGTAACAAGGTAACCGTAGGGGAACCTGCGGTTGGATCACCTCCTTACCTTAAAGAACCTGCCTTTGTAGTGCTCACACAGATTGTCTGATGAAAATGTAGCAGTAAAAAATCTCTGCAGGCTTGTAGCTCAGGTGGTTAGAGCGCACCCCTGATAAGGGTGAGGTCGGTGGTTCAAGTCCACTCAGGCCTACCAAATTTCTGCTGATGCTGCGTTGCGGCGACACTCACATACTTTAAGTATGCTTCGTGTCACCACGCCTTGCCTCAACAGAAATTAAGGTTGATGAGATTAACTACGATGGGGCTATAGCTCAGCTGGGAGAGCGCCTGCTTTGCACGCAGGAGGTCTGCGGTTCGATCCCGCATAGCTCCACCATCTTTACTGCACAACACAAGAAAACTTCAGAGTGTACCTGAAAAGGTTCACTGCGAAGTTTTGCTCTTTAAAAATCTGGATCAAGCTGAAAATTGAAACGACACACTGTTTAAGTGTGTTCGAGTCTCTCAAATTTTCGCGACACGACGATGTTTTACGAAACATCTTCGGGTTGTGAGGTTAAGCGACTAAGCGTACACGGTGGATGCCCTGGCAGTCAGAGGCGATGAAGGACGTGCTAATCTGCGAAAAGCGTCGGTAAGGTGATATGAACCGTTACAGCCGGCGATGTCCGAATGGGGAAACCCAGTGCAATTCGTTGCACTATCGTTAACTGAATACATAGGTTAACGAGGCGAACCGGGGGAACTGAAACATCTAAGTACCCCGAGGAAAAGAAATCAACCGAGATTCCCCCAGTAGCGGCGAGCGAACGGGGAGCAGCCCGGAGTCTGAATCAGCTTGTGTGTTAGTGGAAGCGTCTGGAAAGTCGCAGGGTACAGGGTGATACTCCCGTACACTAAAACGCACAGGTTGTGAACTCGAAGAGTAGGGCGGGACACGTGGTATCCTGTCTGAATATGGGGGGACCATCCTCCAAGGCTAAATACTCCTGACTGACCGATAGTGAACCAGTACCGTGAGGGAAAGGCGAAAAGAACCCCGGCGAGGGGAGTGAAAAAGAACCTGAAACCGTGTACGTACAAGCAGTAGGAGCCCACTTGTTGGGTGACTGCGTACCTTTTGTATAATGGGTCAGCGACTTATATTCTGTAGCAAGGTTAACCGTATAGGGGAGCCGCA
>NZ_CAXSXW010000039.1:0-1930 GCF_964241505.1 Klebsiella sp. Q11 | reverse complement strand
TCCGGAAAAGGGTGAGCCTTTCCGGATTCTTACACAGCCACTGGATCGATCAACCGATCCTTAACTGATCGGCATTAGAGCTAACGCTCCCTTTTTTATTTTCTTAAACGCACCTGATTCACAGAGTGGTTTGCGCTTTTGGTCATTATAAGGCTGGCTCGCTCACGCGTTGGTAGAATGTTCTCTTTTAAATTCAAAAGATTAATCTCATTCCACAGCGATGTGGCAATATCAATTGCTTCATCTTTAGACAGCTGAGCATAGCTATGAAAATAGGAGTCCGGGTCGGTAAACGCGCCTTCGCGGAATTTCAGAAAACGATTGATATACCAGTTTTTTAGCAGTTCTTCAGGTGCATCGACGTAAATTGAAAAATCAACGAAGTCCGAAACAAATACATGATGCGGATCGTGTGGATAATCCATGCCGCTCTGCAGAACATTTAATCCCTCAAGAATTAATATATCAGGCTGCGTGATGGTTTTATCCCCATCAGGAATGACGTCGTAAATCAGATGTGAATAGACCGGCGCCGTAGCGTCAGGAACGCCGGATTTCAGGTCTGAGACGAATTTAACCAGGCGATGCATGTCATAAGACTGCGGGAAGCCCTTCTTCTTCATCAGGCCGCGTTCTTTCAATACCGCGTTAGGGTGCAGAAAACCATCTGTCGTGATTAATTCTACATGTCGATGTTCAGGCCAGCGGCTCAGCAATGCTTGCAGCACGCGCGCGGTAGTGCTCTTCCCGACCGCCACGCTACCCGCAATGCTAATGATGTAAGGAATACGTTGGCCGTTGGTGCCAAGGAATTGTTCCAGTACAGCCTGGCGGCGCAGATTAGAGCTGATATAGAAATTGAGTAAACGCGACAGCGGCAAATAAATTTCCGCTACTTCTTCCAGGGAAAGATCTTCGTTGATGCCTTTTAACCGCGTGATTTCTTCCTCTGTTAGCGTCATCGGAACGGAATCACGAAGCGCAGCCCATTGGTCGCGGTTAAATTGTAGATACGGTGTCATTAACGTTTGCTCTTTTAGGCTCATAAGCATGCTCTTGCAACCGCCGAATTACATGAAGGCGGGGTGCTTCACACTAGTTAATCAGGACAATGGGCAGGAGGGTAACACCAGATTGCGAGGAATAATAAGAAAAAAACTCATTGAATGATGCTTTCTAAAGGTAGCATCACAGAGATGAATGGTTTGGTAAGGGGATATAAAGTTCTCAGCAGAGACCCGTGGGTTATTCATTGAATCGGGTGGTCAGGTGATGGGGTATCGATGCCGCTTTAGCGACTTCACTCTACTTTTTGCCCTCCTTGGCAACCCTATCCGTGAGGATGATTGGCGTATTTTTGTCCTGCTCTGTTTGAAATTACACCATTTTTTCTCGTTTGAGCACAAAATGTGAGCAATAGAACATTTTCTGCAATTTTTTAGTTGCATGAACTCGCAGGTCTCCCTAGAATGCGCGCTACTTGATGCCGACTTAGCTCAGTAGGTAGAGCAACTGACTTGTAATCAGTAGGTCACCAGTTCGATTCCGGTAGTCGGCACCATCAAGTGCCTGGTGGGGTTCCCGAGCGGCCAAAGGGAGCAGACTGTAAATCTGCCGTCATCGACTTCGAAGGTTCGAATCCTTCCCCCACCACCATCTTTCGGCAACGCTTTGCGGAGCCAGAGTTGATTGGTTAAACTGGTCAGCTCAAACAAAAAAAGAGACGCTTCTCTTTTTTTTGTTATAGAAAGAACTGGGTAGCCGAGTTTCAGGATGCGGGCATCGTATAATGGCTATTACCTCAGCCTTCCAAGCTGATGATGCGGGTTCGATTCCCGCTGCCCGCTCCAAACGTGCTGATATGGCTCAGTTGGTAGAGCGCACCCTTGGTAAGGGTGAGGTCCCCAGTTCGACTCTGGGTATCAGCACC
>NZ_CAXSXW010000038.1:0-2275 GCF_964241505.1 Klebsiella sp. Q11 | reverse complement strand
AGTGGTAAAGGAAAGACCCTGGAGATACCCCACAGCCCCGAAAAAGGGCCAGTCAGTTGCTTAACTGACTGGCATTAGAGCGTTAGCTCCCCTTTTTTTATTCAGCGCTGCGCAATGATATCTCACCGCCAATCCAGGGTTTTACCATCCCGTCCTGCTCCAGTAATAATGCGCCTTGAGCATCAATACCTCGCGAAATACCAAAGATCTCTTTATCGCCAATAATAAGTTTAACCGGTCGATTAATAAAGTTATCGAGCTTTTCCCAGCGGGTGAGATAGGGTGCCAGACCTTCATTCTCAAAAAGTTTAAATCCTGCCCGCAGCTCTTTAATCAGACAAGCCGCTAACGTATTACGATCGATAGAGATCCCTGCCTCCTGGAGGCTGATCCAACCCTGATTGACAACATCAGACTCCACCCGGCGCATCATGAGGTTGATCCCCGCGCCGCTGACTATCTGCGCAGCATCGCCGGTTTTCCCCGTGAGTTCCACCAGGATCCCGGACAGCTTCCGATCCTGTAAATAGAGATCGTTTGGCCATTTCACCCGAACTTTATCCGCCCCCAGGCTTTGCAGCACCTCGGCAATGACGATCCCAATGACCAGACTCAAACCTATAGCCGCAGCAGGGCCCTGCTCCAGTCGCCAGTACATTGAAAGGTAAAGGTTAGAACCAAACGGCGAGAACCACTTGCGCCCGCGGCGGCCGCGACCTGCCTGCTGATACTCAGCCACGCAGGCATCACCCGATTGCAGTTCGCTAAGTCTGTCCAGAAGATACTGGTTCGTGGAATCAATCACCGGTAGTACGGTTACCCGGCCATGCTCGATCTGCCTGGCGATCTGCTCTTCATCCAGAAGCTGGATAGGCTCAGGGAGACTGTAGCCTTTACCCGGAACGGTAAATACGTCGACTCCCCAATCGCGTAACGTTTGAATATGCTTGTTGATTGCTGCCCGACTCATCCCTAAACGCTCGCCAAGCTGTTCACCTGAGTGAAATTCAGCGTCGGCCAGGATCGATATTAGCGTCAAAGGAACGGTGTAGTCTTTCATGCGATGGTCTCCTCGGCATTAACTTCACCCGTTTCACCGATAAAGCGCACTTCCGGCTGTAACCAGATATTAAACTTCTCACCAACCTGCTGGCGTACGTAATGAGCCAGCTCAACCACGTCTTCACTGGTTGCCTGATGCTGATTGATCAATACCAGCGCCTGCTGGCTATGCACCGCTGCGCCACCCATCACTTTACCTTTAAGCTGGCATTGATCGATAAGCCAGCCGGCGGCAAGTTTCATACTGCCATCCGGCTGAGGGTAGTGAGGGATACCCGGATAGGTCGCCAGCAGCGCTTGCGCCTTGTCCGCGCTAACGACCGGGTTCTTAAAGAAGCTCCCCGCATTTCCATTCACTTTTGGATCGGGGAGTTTGGTCATGCGCATATGACAGACGGCGTCAAATACCTGCTGCGGGGTAACGGTTTGCGGATCGAGCCGGGTTAAATCACCGTAGGTCAAAACGGGTTGCCAGGCTTTTGGCAACGTCAAACCAACCGCCACAATGGCGTAGCGGTCCTGATATTCATGTTTAAAAATACTGTCCCGGTAGCCAAAGCGACATTCAGCAGCGGAAAGACGCTGTTTCACCCCCGTGACCAACTCAATGCAGTCGACGTACCGGCAAACCTTCTGTAATTCAACGCCGTAAGCACCAATATTTTGAATCGGCGAGGAGCCGGCGCAGCCAGGAATCAAAGCAAGATTTTCCAGGCCCGGCATTCCGTTATTTAGCGCAAACTGGACCAGCTGATGCCAGTTTTCTCCTGCACCAACATGCAAATGCCACGCGTCAGATGTTTCACTCACTTCTATCCCCATAATACGGTTGATAATGACCGTACCGGAATAATCCTTCAGGAACAGAACATTGCTTCCTTCACCAAGGATCAGGGTTGGCTGGCGCTCTGCGGTGGCATTTTGCCAGGCATCCAGTAGCTGTTTTTCAGTTTCGGCGCGTACAATCGCTTTGGCAGAACGGTCAATACCGAAGGTGTTCCAGGGCTTAAGTGAGTGGCTCATAATGGCTTCCAGATGCAAAATCTGCATTAGTTTACCGTATATAGCGAGGGAAGGCTTGCCTGATTGTCAGGGGGAGCAGGTACCATGGCGTGCCTAAAATCTGGCAATTTTAAACGACAAAAACGCAAAAAGCCCATCCGTCAGGATGGGCTCTTCACTTGTTTGATGCCTGGCAGTTCCCTACTCTCAC
>NZ_CAXSXW010000037.1:0-2278 GCF_964241505.1 Klebsiella sp. Q11 | reverse complement strand
TGTCAAGGCTCAATTGAAATGTCCGTTATCCAGCTCAATTAAAATGACCACTTTGATCTCTCATTCTCTTTACTGATAGACTTTCCTCCGACTGAAACAACAGGATGATTGAGCCCATGCTTCGATACGAGTTAACGCCGAACAATGCAGGTTTTATACTGTGGGGAGATTCAGAAGCCCTGAATGAATTACATGAACTCATTCATTACATCGTGGATGAAAGCCCACTGATTAAAGTTAAAGACGGATTTATGTTATCCCTTGCCTATGATATTCGTAAAGCACGGGAAGGTAATCGTCGTGTTGAGCAACATCAGTATGATCAACATGATACATATAAGCTTTATGGTGTTGAGCTTTTATGGCCTCTGGTCCTGGTACAGTCCTCAATACTCAGAAACTCAATGGGTTATATTCAGACAGACAAAAACCAGCTGTCTGTCATGTATGCCTTTGAATACCTGATAGAATCAGCATTAACAGAGTCTGAGAGAACAACGTCGAATGATATTATGCTAACAGTAAAATATGCATCAGACTCTGATTTTAATTTCATTGAGGATAATATTGACAGCAGGTGCTGCTATTTTATCAGCCTATCTCCGGAGCAAAGAAAAAAGCAGTTAATCAGTATTGTTCGTTCTTTTCATTCATTATGGGGTAAGTATGCCCGTGAAAAGCAGGACATAAAGATGCTGAACGAAATGAATAATACATCATGGGTCTGGCCGGACAATATCAACTGGTGAGCAACCACTGTCCGGCCAGTGAGTACCATCAGCGGGCTCTTTTACCAAAAATGTCCTCTGAACGTGACTGAAGCTGTTTGAGTGCTTCGAGCATGTCATCATTATCCAGTGAGCGCTGGGATTTCTTCCCTTCCTGCTTTGGCCGTCGTCGGGAAGGGCCATCTCCAGCGGGAATTGACTGAGAGCGCGTGTTATCCCGCTTGCTCTGCACCAGACTGATAAACTCCAGGGTTCGGCCAAGACGCTTGTTATCGACAATCGCGCCCTGGTCGATTTCTGACAGTCGGTCGTAGGTAGAGTAGGGAAGTAGCGTACCGTTCAGGCGCAGCTCTTTTCTGCCATCAGGATAGTGATACACATCGATATATTTACCTATTGCACGGCGACTCAGTTCGCTGTCTTCAATCAGGTACAACATTTTATCATATTGTATCGTCAACGATTTTGAGACTTTACGTTTTTCACGAACAGTGAAAATAAGCCCCAGGTCCTCATCATGTTCTACAGCACGGTGTACGTCAAAATCATGTCGCGGTACTTTGCCAAAACGGCGGTTATAGTCAGCCATATAGGCCTCAGCGAAGTCATTTGCAGCCTCCATTGAACAAATGCCCTGTAACCGCAGCTCTTTGACCAGACGATCCTGTAAAGTGAGGTGAGCTCGTTCTACACGCCCTTTGGCGGGACTGGTTTCTGCACAGATAGTCTGGATGTTCAGTTCATGCATGGCTCGCCCAAACTGAGTATGCCCGTCTCCGCCTGTGGCGTGTTTATTGTTAACACGAAAAACACCGGCTTTATCGCTGTACAGTGCCAGCGGTTTACCATGCTTATCGATATAGCGCCGCGTGGCTTCGAAGTAAGAAAACGTGGACTCCGATTTAACAAACAACAGTTCCATCAGTTTGCTGGTTGCATCATCAACATAGACCAGCGCGGTGCAGGCCGGGCCACGGCCTTCAAACCAGTCGTGATCACAGCCATCTATTTGTATCAGCTCACCAGTACACGGACGCCGGTACCGTGGTTGAGGGATCCTTGCGGCACGTTGTTTACGGGGAACCCATAAGCCAGCCCGCACCATGATGCGCCGGACAGTTTCTTTGCCAAGAAACAGTCCGTGGAGTTCTTCGAGCTTTTCACGCGCCAGAGTCGGACCGAAATCAGCATAACGCGTCTTGATCAGTTCCAGAGCCTGATCTGCGAGCCCGGGTGGCAACTGGCGGTTACCACGCATGCCACATCGTCTGCTGGCCATACCAAGCGGTCCGCCTTCACGGTAACGGGCAAGAAGTCTGCGGCATTGCCTGTCGCTGATACCGAGGTGCTCGGCCGCACGGCGCGTTGTGATGCGACGTTCAATGACGTCCTGTATAATCTTGATCCGGTTGATCTCTTTCAAAGTAAACACTCCTGAGCTTTCTGCGCTCATGATATGCCTCCCGGTAGTTTAAACGGACCAGTGAAGCTTACCATAGCGCGGACATCTGAATTGAGCCACAGGCGGACATTACTATTGAGCCATTACA
>NZ_CAXSXW010000036.1:0-3451 GCF_964241505.1 Klebsiella sp. Q11 | reverse complement strand
GTCGGCGCATATTGATAGAAACGCGCATGCAGAGGCAGGGTGATGTATCGGGTTTCTTGCGTGCGCAGCGTACCGACGCTGTATTTCTTGTTGAATTCCAGCGGTACGCCCTCTTTCAGAACCTGGATACCAATTCCTTTCGCCAACGAGGAGCCGGATTTTTCGTTCAGCAGCGCGCCTCGGCTCACCGTGGTGCCGGTGGCCAGCGTGCCGGAGAAAGAGGTCTGGATATTGGCGTATCCCGACTCGCTTAACCCGCCGCTGCACTGCAGCTCAATATTAAAATCCTTCCCGCCCGCGGTGGTGCCGACGCCGTTGAGATCGCTGCGCTTGATGGTACCGACATCGACGTTCATATTTTTGCCGCTCAGGATGGTACATGAGGGCGATACCACGGTGATGGCGTTGGCGCTCAGGCGGGTTTCGAGGATCGGGTTATTGCCGTTCTCCCAGTCGTAAGAGGTGTACTTACCTGCCGCCAGGGTTCCGCTGCCGGTCACGCTCGCGGTTTTAATCACCTCCAGCGTAAAGCGGGAGCCTTCCAGCGAGTAATTCGTGGTCCGGCTGACGTAGCTGGAGAACGTGTCAGGGTAGATAATATTGACCGTCGCCCCGCCGCGGCTGAACCGCAGGCCGATCCCGGGCACATTGGTGGAATAAATTTTATTTCCCAGATCGGTCGCCCCGGGGGCGACGATTTTGGCCACAAAGCGGTTAGTGCCGCTGCTGCAGCTATAGCTGGCCCCGCCCGGCGCCGACATGGTCCAGTCCCGGGACACGATCACCGAGCCTACAGGCAGATCCGGCGGAACCACCACCCGGCCCACAACCATGTCGAGGCTAACCGTCGGCTGCGACAGGCGCGTACAGGATGCCCATGCCGACGTGGTCCCCATCGCCATTAAGCCAATAAAAAGCGTCAGTTTTTTCATTAGCGACATAGCGTTTCCTTTGTTTTTTCCTGACTTAATTCCACCGAGCACTGTCCGCCGCTCCACTTAACCGTGGCCTTCGGCGCGCTGGCGTCGCTGATAAACATCATGCTGCCCTGGCCCACCACGCCGATCTCTTTCCCGGAGGGGTTGTAAATCGTGGCGGCGAACGGTAGCGGCAGACCGTTTGCCTGACGCGCCTGCAGAGTAACGTTGTTCTGCAGCGTGGTATCGAAGGAGACCTTGACCACGCTCCCTTCCCACGGCACCACCTGCGCCACGGTACTGCCGAAGGCGACATCGTCGTTGCTGCCTTTCGGGTCAATTTCAACGGAATTTATCCGGTAAGGCCGCAGATACGGCAGAATGGCGTAGCCGTTGCTGTCGATGCGGGTACCCGGCGAGCCGGGCAACATCGCCCCCGCGGCGTCTTTCGCTTCGATCAGCGCCATGGTGGTGCCGCTTTCCGGCGAGAATACGACGCCGTGCTGATGCGCGATCAGCGTCCCGCTGGCGCCTACGCCGCTCTGGCGATAGCCTTCGCCCTGGCTATAGCTGCCGTTCAGCGTGGTCCACGGGGTACGGTAGCTGCCGTTCAGCGCCACATCGTGCTGGCCGCCGGTCGAGGTCGTGGTCGACACGCCGTAGTTGAGGTTGTTTTCACTATCCAGCGAACCGTTGACGCCAATCTGCGAACTGGCGAAGCGTGAGTTATTAAACGCGGTATTCGACGTCAGGTTAGCCGTACGGTTTTCACCGAACCACAGCGGGTAGCTAAAGTTGAGTGACACGCGATCGTCGCGACGGTGGCCGGAGCTATCCGGGGTATAGACGCGCTGGGCGCTGACCGACCACGAGAGCCGACCGTACATGTTGTTGTAACTAAACTGGTACTGCTTCTCCGTTCCCGAACGGTTCCAGTAATCCGCCACCCGGCCGCTCAGATAAAAACCGCCCCAGCCGTCCGGCAGGTTCTGGTTGACGGTAAAGGTCATCCCGTTTTTCTGGCGCCACACGGTGTAGTTGCTGTTGTAGTTCTTCTCCTGATCGACGGCGTAGAGGGCGTCGTTCAGGTTGTAGTAGCCTTTGGTGGAGTAGCGATACGCCGCCAGCACGATGCTGGTCTGGGTTTCGGTAAACATACGGTTAAAGGTAGCGCGATAGCTTTGACCGTGCTCGTCAAGGGTATCGCTCTTCAGCCGCGAGTGAGTCACGTCGAAGGAGAGCGCGCCGATGCCGGTATTCATCCCGGTCCCCAGCAGGAACGCCTGATAGTCATCAAATCCGGTGACGCCGGTATAGCCGGTAAACAGGTTATTTAAACCATGCTGCCAGGTTCCCTGGTAGAGCATCGGTTTATTACGCAGCGAACTATCGTCGACTTTACCGGCGGAGAGCGCGTAGCGGGTCATCCCCGGACGCAGCAGCTGCGCTACCGAGGCGTAAGGTACGCTGAATACCTCGACCGAACCATCGGCCTCTTTAACCGACACTTCAAGGTCGCTACCGTAGCCGGAAGGATAGACATCCTGCAGGGTAAACGGCCCCGGCGGCACCGTGGTCTGATAGATAATATTGCTGCCCTGGCGCACCGTCACCAGGGCGTTGCTTTGCGCCACGCCGCGAATTTCAGGGGCGTAGGAGCGCATGCCGTCGGGGAACATATTGTCATCGGTCGCCAGGTTAACCCCGCGCAGGCCGATGGTGTCAAAGAACTCGCCGTTGGTAAAAATCTGCCCGCCGCTGACTATCGAGTTAATCTGCGGAATCGGCCGCTGCAGATAGGTCTGGTTGCTGTTCCAGTGCGCTTTCCCCTGCTGCTGCTGCCAGTTCAGGTTACCGATATGCTTGAGCAGCCAGCCGTCCCACGACAGGCCCGCGTTAACGCCAAGATACGCGCTGCTGTTATCGGAACCGTTGGCCGAGGAGATATGGCTGTTCCAGGCGTTGGCCATCCAGCCTAAATTCAGCGCCGCAACGCCTTTATCCCAGAACTGCGGGCTGACAAAGTTTTTCAGGCGCTGATCTTCGTAGATTTGCGGTACGGCAATATCCAGTCTCAGGGAGGACTGAATCAGCGTGTCTTTGACGTTATCTTCGTGACGCCACTCCTGCAGGCGTCCGCAGAAGCCCTCTTTTTCGCTGAGCTGCGGATTTAATTTTTCCGGCGAAATCCCATACTGCATCAGCATCGCTTTGGTATAGCAGACGCCCATTTTGCCGTCTTTACCGGCGGTGATTTTCAGGTCGTAGCGCCCTTTCCATTCGCCGTTAGTATAGACATCAAGGGAGTAGACGCCCTCGCTGATAGCGCTGGTCGAGAAGCGCGACAGGTCGACCTTTTCGCGACTGCCGACGATAAAACCATCGTTAAATTGATAGATCGTTCCCGGGTTTTCCTGTCCGCTGGAAAATGGCGGAAAGCAGCACAGCGCAACCGCGATAGCCGTGCTTAATCTTCCCGGGCAGATTGACCTCTGCTTCATGATCGTTTCCCTTATTTGACGGTAACTTTCACT
>NZ_CAXSXW010000035.1:0-4755 GCF_964241505.1 Klebsiella sp. Q11 | reverse complement strand
CCGTTGGTAGCGGTGGTTTTTTTGTTTGCAGGGCATGAGATTACGACGACATCGAAGGGATAACAAGAGGATCCGCTTCTTGAACCCCCCTCCCCACAAAAAAAACGGCACACTAGCGCGTAAAGCGTCATCAAAAAAACTCAAATAGCGCTATATACAATCACTTTATTACGCCCCTCTCTCTTAGCTTGATAAAGAGCATCGTCAGCATTTTTCAGCAAAAAATCGATCCCACCAAGAGGATCATCTTGTGTTGCCACACCAGCAGATACGGTGACACGCAAGTTATTAGGGAAAACAGTACGTTCAATAACACTCCTAATACGCTCCGCAACACACTCCGCTGTTACCACAGATGTATTCGGCAGAAAAACAACAAACTCTTCTCCACCAAACCGACAAATAATATCTTCACTACGGCAACAAGACTTAATAATCTGAGCCAAAGAAACAAGCACCTCATCTCCGACCCCATGCCCGAAACTGTCATTTATCTCTTTAAAAAAATCAACATCAATAGCAATAACTGAAGCTCCTGCCCCATACTTGTTATTCTGTATTTTAGTTGAAAACCCCAATCTATTGTTCACGCCGGTAAGGGGATCTTTAAGCGCCACCTCATTTAAAGAATCAACCCTTTCCATCATTACCTTAACATGCGTAAAAAGTGCCTTTTTAAGTCGATCAGCTTCGGCATACCAAGCATTGATAGCTTTAATATAAACTAGCGAAGCTCCTATATCTTTAGCATTGGTAGATATAGCAAGCTTTTCTAAAGGAAGTGAAATACTGGAGGCAATGAAATATGAAATAAGTGAAAACACAATAATTATTATAATTAGCAGAACAAGTACACTTTTAGCATAAGCAATAAGAATAGTAGTCACACTGTCAGCACGACTATAAACCAACACATTCCAAGCAGTATTTTTCATACTAGCATAACCAAGAAGATATCTATGCCCCGAAGAAAAAAATGCCCCCTCACCTCTATCAGACGCAGTTAACTTTGATTTCAAATCATCAGACATAACCATAGGCCGATCAACAGCACTTTTATCGTTATTAAAGATCACATTCCCATCATCACTAACAATGCTAATTTCAGTGTTGTTCTTGAAAAAATGCCTGCTCAAAACATCGCTAAATAAACTATGTTTTTTTAGATATATAGACCCACCGACATACCCTATGTAATTGCCACCCTTATCATAAATAGGATGTGACAACAAAATAATCAAATTCCCAGTAACTGATTTGAACGGTGAAGATATGAATGGTTTCTTTTCCTCAATCGCCAATTTGCTGGCACTTGAATTCAAGCGGGTACCAACTAAATCAAGAGATTCTGGCGAAGTCGCCAGAACAACAGCATCATTACTAACAACAAAAACTGAATTAAACATACCAGACTGCAATCTTAACCTATCCGCCTCATCTTTAAGTGAGTCAATATCATTAGTTGATTTTATTTTTTTTGCTCCATATGCTAATTCACCTTGAGCCATTTCAATATAACCACTCATTACATCTGACATTTTCAAAGCGTACGATGAATTAGCATAAAGCAAATCTTTTTCTATATTTTCGCGCTGAAAAACCATAATAACGGCAATCAGAAAAATAGAAGTTAACAAAATCCCACCAACGGACAAGGTTATGACTATCGGACGAAGGTGAGGCTTTTTAATTCTCATAAAAATACACTCCATATAATAAAAAATGCCGCATTTACCATAACATCCCTTGCCCGCACCCCCGCAGGGCCCTTCAGCGCGAATGCGGCGTCAGCCCGCTAAAACCGGCAGTAAACTCCCCGGCAAACCGCGCAGCCTGTGCCTGAAAAATTTCACCCGAATGCATAGCCATGCGGCCGGGTGAATGGATCAGGCTTTGGGCGCAGATGCCCGCCGAAAGCCCCGTTTTATCCGGTTTGTTACAGCGACGGACCGTCATACGTCCGCTGCCGCTGCGATCGTTCCAGCTCCAGCGCTTTATGATGCTGCGCTGCCCGCTCCTGCTGCCGGTGTGCTTCAATCGCGTTCAGCCTTTCGACAACCAGCTTAGTTGCTCGCTCAAACTCTGCACCTGCCTGCTCAAGCCCGTGACGCGCTCGCTCAGCGCCGCGTTCTCCCGTTGCATAAGACCAGACATCGTCCGCCATTCCGCGAAGGCGTTCTCCCACTCGTCCAGCCTTTTCGAGTAGTCCTGCTGTAGCTGCTCTAATGCGCTCAGCAACTGTTTTTCCAGCTCTGTCATACACAGTCACCCCTGTTTCAGCAGAACCCAGTTCGTCCCCTCGTAGGGAATTATTTGCGGTTCCGTTCCTTTCGGCATGCTCAGGAACCGGCGGCCGTCGCTGGATTCCTGATAAGTCACGCCCCACGTTCTCGCGTTCAGCTTCTCCAGAGCGTCCTTCTGCTCCCGGATGCTCATGTAATTGTCGAGCATCTGCTGCCCCTGCCACCACAGAATGCCCGCGCTCGACGCTATCAGCAGCGCGGACACCAGGACGATGGTCAGCCACGTCTGGCTGACCATGCGCACCATGCCTTTCGTGCGCTGGCTCATGGCTGAGGACAGCTTCCGGTCGTGGTCGAGGATGGCGGCGCTGATTCTCTTCTCGCTTTCGTTCAGTTCCGCTCTGACAGACTTCTCGTGCTCGCTGAATGCGGCTTTCAGCATCTCGCCGGTAGTCTGCTGCTGCGCTTTCGATTTCTGCTCTAAGTCCTTCGCCAGCGTTAAAAGACTGTTCATAGATGGCTCCCTTCAGTCGGATGTTTCGCCCCCCGTCCGGGTCGGCAATGCTGATGCTGCTTTTCGTGGTGCGCACCACCTCGAAACCTGCGTTTTCCAGCGCCTCTGTAACGTCCTGCCGCGTTTTCAGCTCCCCGGATGAGGCAAGGGCAAGCAGACCGCGCGTAATCGCCTGGGCTGCCTCCTGCTTCGCTTCCGGCAGCGCGGAAGGCGTGACCAGCGCCCGCCGGTTTTCCGGCGCGTTCGGGTCGTGCAGCCCCAGCCTGCCGTTCACTATGGTCTGCCAGGCATCAATGCGCGGACGGTCGGCGCGGTCGTAATACGGCTGGAGACGTCTGCCGGTCAGCAGCTCCGTGTTCGGGATCAGGAAGTTCAGCTCCAGACGCCCTTTGTCCTGGTGCTCAACCCACAGCACGCTGTACTGGTCTTTATCGAGTCCGGGCATCAGAACCCGCTCAAAGCTCGCCATCAGCTTTTCGCGCTGCCCGGGCGGCAAATCCTGCTCGGCAAAGGACAGGACGCCGGATGTGTACTTTTTGGCGTAAGGCGAGGCGTCGATAAGCTCACGGACTTCCTCCGGCTTCCCCTGCAGAACGCTGGCGCCGTCGCGCTGCCGGTCTTTTCCCAGCAGATAATCCACCGGACCGGCGCCACCGCCGCGCCCTCTGGGATGAAATTTAACGATCATCATCAGCCCCCTTTTCCAGCACGGCGTGCCGCAGCCGCTCGAGTCCGGCATCAATGGCCATCAGTGCGGCGACAACCTGCACGCGATCGTGCCCGGTACCGCCACCGGCATTAACCTGCCGGGCAATCTGGTTGAGGTTGTTACCCATGCCGGCGAGCTGACGAAGCAGCGCCGGCGAGATCGAAGGAAGTTTGCCGGCACGAGCGGGCTTCTCGTCCAGGCACGTCTGGCGCATCCAGGCTGCGAGCTGTTTACCGTCGCAGCGCTCCAGCAGTCGACGGTGCTCATCCTCGGTAACCCACATCGTGAGCATTTTGCTGCGTTTGTCTGCCAATCCGGCCTCCTGATAACGCCGGGACGGACGGGAAATCTTTTCCCGGTCGGCACGGTGTTGGACAAGCCGCAGGCGCGTCAGTGGCTTTTAGCGGGTTTCGGGGCGCAGCCCTGAACCAGTCACGTAGCGCTAGCGGAGTGTATACTGGCTTACTATGTTGGCACGGATGCGAGTGTCAGTGAAGTGCTTCATGTGGCAGGAGAAAAATGCAGCAGCGGAGCGTCAGCAGAATATGTGATACAGGATATATTCCGCTTCCTCGCTCACTGACTCGCTGCGCTCGGTCGTTCGGCTGCGGCGAGCGGTACCGGCTTACAGGCGGGGCGGAAATTTCCTGGGAGATGCCAGGAAGAAGCTTAACAGGGAAGCGATAAGGCCACGGCGAAGCCGTTTTTCCATAGGCTCCGCCCCCCTGACAAGCATCACGAAATCTGACGCTCAAATCAGTGGTGGCGAAACCCGACAGGACTATAAAGATACCAGGCGTTTCCCCCTGGTGGCTCCCTCGTGCGCTCTCCTGTTCCTGCCTTTCGGTTTACCGATGTCAATCCGCTGTTATGGCCGCGTTTATCTCATTCCACGCCTGACACTCGGTTCCGGGAAGGCAGTTCGCTCCAAGCTGGACTGTATGCACGAACCCCCCGTTCAGCCCGACTACCACGTTGTCCCGGTAACTATCATCTTGAGTCCAACCCGGAACAGACACGAAAAATCGCCAGTGGCGGTAGCCATTAGTAAGAGGATTCACGGAGCGGAGTAGTAGAGTGTTCTACAGAGTTCTTGAAGTGGTGGCCTGACTGCGGCTACACTGGAAGGACAGTTTTGGTACCTGCGCTCCGTGAAAGCCAGTTACCTTCGGAAGAAAGAGTTGGTAGCTCTTGATTCCGGCAAACGAACCACCGTTGGTAGCGGTGGTTTTTTTGTTTGCAGGGCATGAGATTACGACGACATCGAAGGGATAACAAGAGGATCCGCT
>NZ_CAXSXW010000034.1:0-4805 GCF_964241505.1 Klebsiella sp. Q11 | reverse complement strand
CTCATTGAATTGATAGCACAATCAGTAGATCACAAAACTCTATGCCTGTCTTTTTTCACCCGCCCATTACTGGGGATTCCTCAGCGCCTGGCGGGGTTTTTTATTATCAATATTGATTAAGTTATTAATGGTCAATATTTTAATTAAAACTACATCGAAACGTTTCTTTATTTTAAAATAAAACCCATTGTCTTTGTGGATTTAACAGGCATCGTCCAGGTTTTATCTCCCTTATTACTTAAAATTTCCTTGCGAGGATAATTTATTTCTTATAAATAAACCATAGAAAATATATGGGGAATCCTTATAAAATATTTTAAAGTTTAAAAAAATAATTGTTTTTTCTCATGTCATTTATATGACTAATATCACAGATATTTTTGGCGTAGCGTTAAAATGGAGGTTTGGTGATATAAGAAATGTATTATCCATGATTTTATCTTCATTGTAATAACCGTGAGCAATCATTTTTCTTATGGTCTATATTAACATCTCAAAATGTAAGTTTATTATTTTAAGTTGTTGTAATTTAAGTAATTTAATTTATTGCAGAATGTAATTGGATTATTTTTCTTTCACCTTGCGGGACTCCGTTAAGTGGTATATCTAATAAGATGCATAATTAAGAATTATCTCATACCTCTGACTGCGTCTTCATCTCAAGGGTGCAACCTGATGAAAAATATAAATGTGACAGTGAAAGAAACTGGTGCTGAATACACCGTCGATGGCAATCAAGTTAATCTCAATACGCAGTCAGTGGTCCTCCTGCACGTTAAGCGTGAGGATATTCGTTCATATACCCGACAAGGTAATGATCTTGTTCTAAAACTCCAAAACGGTGACACCGTTACAATTAAAAACTTTTTCGTTGTGGATGAGCATGGACAGCACAGTGATTTGGTTCTTATGGATGATGAGACCGGCGCGCTATGGTGGCTAGAAGGTGCGGGTACCGATGGGGCACACTATTCGCTGATTAGCGATCTTTCAGAAGTCATCGCGACCGGTGGCGCGGGACAAAGTATTGCCGGTTGGGTTATGGCTGGCGCGGCTTTGCTGGGTATTGCGGCAATGTTCGCCGGCACCTCAAACAAAGACCACCACTCTTCGGTTTCTGAAAGCGATTCTGATGCTGACAGTGATTCAGACTCCGACAGTGATACGGATGCTGACAGCGATAGCGACTCTGATTCAGACAGTGATTCTGATTCAGATAGTGATTCCGATTCTGACAGTGATTCCGACTCGGATTCAGATTCAGATAGTGATTCGGATGCTGACAGCGACGCGGATAGTGATTCTGATGCTGACAGTGACTCCGATACTGATACCGAGCTACCTACCGCGGCACAGAACATAGCGGTCATTGACAATGTGGGCCCCATCACCGGTGTGCTGCATTCTGGTGATGTCACTGACGATACGACCCCGGAGATTAAAGGGACAGCAGAGGCTGGGGCAACGATAACGATTTATGACGGCGATACCAAACTGGGTTCTGTCGTCGCGGATGAAAATGGCAACTGGAGCTTCACGTTACCGGAGCTGAGCGAGGGTTCCCATAGCCTGAGCGCGACGGTGACGGACAAAGCCGGCAACGTCAGCGAGCGTTCGCCGGCGTTTGAACTGACCATCGATACCACTGCGCCGGCAGCCAGCATTCCGCAGGTAACCGACAATGTTGCAGAGCACACCGGCCAGCTGCAGAGCGGGGATCTGACTAACGATGCGACGCCCACCCTGAACGGCACGGCGGAAGCGGGATCCACGGTGACGATCTATGACGGCGACACCGTGCTGGGCACAGTGGTTGCCGGCGAGGATGGACGCTGGAGCTTCACGCCAGCTAGTCTGGAGGAAGGCGCCCACAGCCTGAGCACTACGGTAACGGACAAAGCCGGGAACGTCAGCGAACGTTCGCCGGCGTTTGAACTGACGGTAGACACTATAGTGAACCCGGTTAGCGATCTGCAGGTAACTGATAATGCAGGAGAAGACACGGGTACACTGAACAGCGGTAGCGTGACGGATGATGATACACCAACCTTGAGCGGTACGGCAGAAGCGGGCGCCACGATCACAATTTATGACGGTGATACCGTACTGGGCACCGCGATTGCGGACGAGGACGGACGCTGGAGCTTTACTCCTGACGCCCTGGCTGAAGGATCCCATAGCCTGAGCACCACGGTGACCGATCTGGCCGGCAACGTCAGCGAACGATCCCCGATATTTATATTAACTGTCGATCTTAGCGATGACACCGACTCCGACAGCGACTCGGATTCAGACAGTGACTCCGACTCTGACAGTGACTCCGACTCGGATTCCGACAGCGACTCAGATTCTGACAGCGATTCTGACTCCGACAGCGATTCGGACTCCGACTCCGACAGTGACTCGGATTCAGACAGCGATTCGGACTCTGACAGCGACTCGGATTCCGACAGCGATTCGGACTCTGACAGCGACTCGGACTCTGACAGCGACTCGGATTCCGACAGCGACTCCGACTCTGACAGCGACTCGGATTCAGATAGCGATTCCGACTCCGACAGCGACTCGGATTCCGACAGCGATTCTGACTCGGACAGCGATTCTGACTCGGACTCCGACAGTGATTCGGACTCCGATAGTGACTCGGACTCCGACAGTGACTCGGATTCTGACAGCGACTCCGACTCTGACAGCGATTCTGACTCTGACAGCGATTCGGATTCTGACAGTGACTCGGATTCTGACAGTGACTCCGATTCAGACAGCGATTCGGACTCTGACAGCGACTCCGATTCCGACAGCGATGCCGATTCAGACAGCGATTCGGACTCCGACAGTGATTCCGACTCGGACAGCGATGCTGACTCTGACAGCGACTCCGATTCCGACAGCGACTCTGACTCTGACAGCGATTCGGACTCCGACTCTGACAGTGATTCGGATTCGGACAGCGATTCGGACTCTGACAGCGACTCGGACTCTGACAGTGATTCTGACTCCGACAGCGACTCGGATTCTGACAGTGATTCGGATTCCGACAGCGATTCTGACTCCGACAGTGACTCGGATTCAGACAGCGATTCTGACTCCGACAGTGACTCAGACTCTGACAGCGATTCGGATTCCGACAGTGACTCGGATTCTGACAGCGATTCTGACTCGGACAGCGATTCCGACTCCGACAGTGATTCGGATAGTGACAGTGATTCGGATTCAGACAGCGACTCCGATTCCGACAGCGATGCTGACTCCGACAGTGATTCGGACTCCGACAGCGACTCTGACTCTGACTCTGACTCTGACAGCGACTCTGATTCCGACAGCGATTCCGATTCTGACAGTGACTCCGACTCTGACAGCGATTCCGACTCTGACAGCGACTCGGATTCTGACAGCGACTCGGATTCTGACAGCGATTCCGATTCTGACAGTGACTCCGATTCCGACAGCGATTCCGACTCTGACAGCGACTCGGACTCTGACAGTGATTCGGACTCCGACAGCGACTCGGACTCTGACAGCGACTCCGACAGCGATTCCGACTCTGACAGTGATTCGGATTCGGACAGCGATTCGGACTCTGACAGCGACTCGGATTCTGACAGCGATTCGGACTCTGACAGCGATGCCGATTCCGACAGCGATTCGGATTCTGACAGTGACTCCGATTCCGACAGCGATTCTGATTCGGACAGCGACTCCGACTCTGACAGCGATGCCGATTCCGACAGCGATGCCGATTCAGACAGCGATGCTGACTCTGACAGCGACTCCGACTCTGACAGTGATTCGGACTCCGACAGCGACTCGGATTCCGACAGCGATTCTGACTCTGACAGCGATTCGGATTCCGACAGCGACTCGGACTCCGACAGCGACTCGGATTCCGACAGCGATTCCGACTCTGACAGCGACTCCGACTCTGACAGTGATTCGGACTCCGATAGCGACTCGGATTCTGACAGCGATGCTGACTCTGACAGCGATTCGGATTCCGACAGCGACTCGGATTCTGACAGCGACTCGGATTCTGACAGCGACTCGGACTCCGACAGCGATTCCGATTCTGACAGCGACTCGGACTCGGATAGTGACTCGGATTCGGACAGCGATTCGGACTCCGACAGTGATTCGGATAGTGACAGTGATTCGGATTCAGACAGCGATTCCGACTCTGACAGCGACTCGGACTCGGATAGTGACTCGGATTCGGACAGCGATTCGGACTCCGACAGTGACTCCGACTCGGACAGCGATGCTGACTCTGACAGCGACTCCGATTCCGACAGTGATTCGGACTCCGACAGTGACTCAGACTCTGACAGCGATTCGGATTCCGACAGTGACTCAGACTCTGACAGCGATTCGGATTCCGACAGTGACTCGGATTCTGACAGCGATTCTGACTCGGACAGCGATTCCGACTCTGACAGTGATTCGGACTCGGACAGCGATTCCGACTCCGACAGCGATTCCGACTCCGACAGTGATTCGGATAGTGACAGTGATTCGGATTCAGACAGCGACTCCGATTCCGACAGCGATGCTGACTCCGACAGCGATTCTGACTCCGACAGCGACTCGGATTCTGACAGTGACTCGGATTCTGATAGTGATTCCGACTCTGACAGCGACTCGGATTCAGACAGCGACTCGGATTCCGACAGTGATTCGGATTCAGACAGCGACTCGGACTCTGACAGTGACTCCGACTCGGACAGCGACTCTGACTCTGACAGCGATTCGGACTCCGACAGTGATTCGGATAGTGACAGTGATTCGGATTCCGACAGCGACTCCGACTC
>NZ_CAXSXW010000033.1:0-4840 GCF_964241505.1 Klebsiella sp. Q11 | reverse complement strand
CGCAGCAGTCGGACTGAACGGGGGGTTCGTGCATACAGTCCAGCTTGGAGCGAACTGCCTTCCCGGAACTGAGTGTCTGGCGTGGAATGAGATAAACGCGGCCATAACAGCGGAATGACACCGGTAAACCGAATGGCAGGAACAGGAGAGCGCACGAGGGAGCCATCAGGGGGAAACGCCTGGTATCTTTAAAGTCCTGTCGGGTTTCGCCACCACTGGTTTGAGCGTCAGATTCTGTGATGCTTGTCAGGGGGGCGGAGCCTATGGAAAAACGGCAACGCCGCTGCCTTTCCTTTTCCCCATCACGCAATTGCTCGTTTTTCTCGAGCTTTTGTACGCATTACGCATGCTCCTGCCGCTCGCCGCAGCCGAACGGCAGGAGCGTAGCGACTGAGTGAGCGAGGAAGCGGAAAAGAGAACATCCCTACACTGAGCACTGACGCTGTGAGGCCTCTTATGACGAAACAACAGAAAACAGCGCTGAATATGGCTAAATTCATCCAGAATCAGTCTCTGCTCCTGCTGGAGAAGCTTAACGAGCTTGATCTCGATGTCGAGGCCGACCTTTGTGAGAAACTCCATGATGATGTGGAGCATCTTTTACGTACACTGTCCTCGAGACTGGATGCATTACAGGATGGTAACTGATGGCCAGAGTGTCTATTAGTGAAGCTGCACGGCTTGTTAAGGTTAGTCGCCCCACAGTTTACAAGATGATTAGCAGTGGGAAGCTAAGTTACACTTCTGTTGTAAAGCACGGAAAAGATATAAAAGTCATTGATACATCAGAGCTTATTAGGGTTTTTGGTTCTCTTGATGGTGTAACCGACACTGTAAAAATTGACGCTAAGTCTACAGAGGTTAACAATCATGGTTTACACGACTTACAGCATAGAATTGCTTTACTTGAAGCTGAAAACGATGGTCTTAAAGGGGCTGTTAAAGCTCGCGATGAACATATCGATTCCCTTCGCCAGGCTATGCAGCTTCTGGAGCACCGGCACGAACCCTCTTCACAGGGGCACTCTTCGTGGTGGAAATTCTGGAAGAAACCCTGATCGCGCCATGCTTCAGTTTTGCTCTCCGGCTATTCCGGGGAGTTTCTGAACCTTCCCAAAAATCGCCAGATCTTTGAACTCTCCTCACCACTAAAAATACCCACACCCCACGCAAAATTAAAAATTTGCAGATTATGATTTAAAATCAGTAAGTTAATGTTTTTAACTTTCGTTTTGTTGATTTTATTTACACAGATCAGACTCTACGACGAGTCGTTATAGAGTCCCCGGGGAGTCGTCATAGAGTCGGTAACGACTCAGTACTTTAAAATCAAAGTGTTAATGGGGAGTCGAGTCTAGAGTCGACTCCCCGTTTTGATGGTTTTGTGAACATGGCGAGTCTAGACTCGACTCTAGACTCGCTTTACCTGTTAGTCGGGTGGTAAGTCGTCCACTGACTTGTCGTCACGTCATTGCCGGCTATGCCTAACTGGATTCCAGAACGTGCTGAAAATCTGTTTTCCGGCTGCGCCGGCAACGTCTCATCACGCCACAGTAAACAGTGGCATGATGAGACGTTTGGCGACTGTGTGGCTCTGCTGTTGGCTATGTCCTGAACGACTGCCAGATGGCTAACATCGCTGCTGCAGTACCGACAACCGTCTCCAGGTGTGTCAGCCATTCCCAGAACAAAACATCTCCACTCATATAACCTCCGATACTGAAAAACGTCACTGCATTCATTCTGTGGTCCAGGTGTCTGCAGGTGTGATTTACCGCTTTCACTGTTTTCTCATCACGACGCTTTTCAATCCATTAATCCGGGTTGTGACAGACCCCTGACAACAACTGGTCAGCCATATGGTCACGTTAGTCTGCTTTTCACCCGCTTCTGGTCACCACTGAAGTCCTTCAGTCTGTTGTTTTATGCCTGCTGATGTACAAGGAAAGGGGTTAATCCGGTTTCTGGTCTGAACCGGATTAAGGTTCTGGCGCAGCGGAGGACAAACCCCAAGAAGAGGGGTGAAAAAAATCGCGCTAAATAGGTCGTGGCAGAACAACAGAGCCTTAAGCGAAGGAGGATGTGATGAGATTTTTAAAGACGCTGGAACTGGTTCTTCAGTGCCTGGGTCAGCTGGCTGAGATTTGGGACTGGTTACAGACGCATAAGCTGATTTTCGATGTGTTCAGTTTGTTTCTGGCGTGAAACTGAGACGGATTCACCTGGCTGCATAGTCATGCATGCACGTAAAATTAACCAGGTGCGTTTCTGGCGGGTTTTCGGGTGGTTTGTTGCCTGTTTTGCCGGTTTCCTGCCAGAAACGCCCTGAGGCCGTTTTAGCGGTGCGTACAATCATGCCTTTATGTTAAATGACAGATGTAAAAAGCCCCGATTGGCCTGATGGATTTCCTGCTGAGGTGCGAAGCGGTTCGCCTCCCGGCGACCTGTTCGGAAACTCCCCCTGCGCCAGTCTTGTTTGGACAAATAAGGTGTTATGAGATAAGCACTTGTGGTGTGGTAGAGAAGCTCCTAGCTGACAAAGATCTCTCTTATGTCTTTAATGAGAGTGATATTGGAAGATTGTCGAAGCAATTGGTCCTTTATCATTTCAGTAACGGCGTATGTGTTGTAAACAGCGATAGCTATTTCAGATAAAGACGGATTAGTAGTTAGTGACTTACATGTAGGAATAAAAAAGCCAGGACGATCGGATAACTGTTCTTCTAGAACGAGATCAACACGATGAAAAGCATCGTCAATAAGGCTCCGCACTTGCTCTGGAGACAGGTCATGATAACGAATGACAAATTCAAAAGGTGGATTAGACATAAGACCTCAGATCGTGGATTGTTTGGTACGAGTGAGTAATGAGACTTTCTAGTAAATCACTGAGGGAAAGCCCCGAAGGGCTTCCGTGTCTCAGTTACCAAATTTATCACCGTTTGTGTCTGTCCTCACAATTAGCTGCCATTTAACATTTTGTTTTTGACTATGTTGATGATGGTTTTGTGGGGGGAAAGGATCGTTTTTATTACTAGTTATCTCTTTACCGCATACGGTACAGCGATAAATGCCTGATACTGGAACTGTATCGCTTGGATCGTATGTTGATGTCCACCAAGTCTGTGTGTGTGTAACTCGCTGTAAGAACTGCTCTGTTTTTTCCGTATATGCAGCCATTCTTTTACCTTTCTTTATTGTTTACTTTTTTGGTTTTCCTGCGTCTGAGCGTTTTTTGCGCACCGTTCCGTCATTGTTTCTGTCTCTAGGCTGGGTTCCACCACCAGGCTTTGGCACTACCACATCTTTGTTTAGCGGTCTTCTGTCTGCCATCTCTTAACTCCTTCTTTCAGTTGTGATGCTTTACGGGAGACTTTTAGCTTCGATGGAGGATTACTTTCGTAAACAGCTGATAGCTTATTTATTGAGCTAACGGCATGCGCAAGCGAAGCGGCATATTGTCACTTTATACAACTTCGAGTATATTGGTGCAATGGATATTGCCTAAAGCAGTGTCCTGAACCACTGAAATTAAATGCCTCTACCTGATGAATCTCATCAGGCGTAGAGGTTTGGCTTTTTAGTGAGGTTTTTTTAATCGGAGTATCAAATGAGAAATTTAATTGTTCGACCACTAAACCCCAACAAAGGAGGACACTATGTCCGCAAGCGAAATGAAAGAGATTTGTCTAGACGTAACTGGTGTTGATAAAGAGCTAAAGTCTTTACCTGTTGATAAAGCTTTAGCTTTTTTGCACAACTTGAAGTTGGTTGCCGCTGGAATTGAACCAGAACTGAAAGTTGAACACCTGAAAGTAGTTGCTCCAGGCGTGATTGAGTTGAAGATAAATGGTAGCCCTGCTTATCGTTGTGTGTACACGATAAAATCACCCGGCAAGGTGATCGTGTTACGTTTCTTCAAGAAAACGACTAACGGGCCTGCACGCAAAGACTTAGAAGTCGTGAAGCAACGGCTGAAAAATCTCAAAATATAGTATCCACTCAAGGCGATGTTCACAGCATCGCCTTTTTCATGCCCATCTCTAAAATTACTTCAGAGGATGGGTGTACTTGCATGTCTAATTTGTAACCCAGCTTGAACATGATTTCCAGTAGTGAATCTGTAGAAAACTTGTCCAGCTTCCCTTTCAGCATGTTGCTAACCCTAGGTTGGCTTATGCCCAGATGTGCGGCCGCCTCTGTTTGGTTCCAGCCGTTATCTCTTACCGTCTTATGTATGGCGAGGATCAGGTTTGATTTCAGGTTCCACATGTTTAGGGATACCGGATCACTCGTTAGTATTTCGAATATGTTTTGATTGCTCATAATTTTCATCTCCTATCTGAATGCGAGCATTTAGTTGTCACAAGACAATAGGAACGATTATTAGCTTACACTAAAGTTTGCGGATTATACAAGTTACAGTATGTCTGACAAGATGTAGATGGGGTTTTATTTGTAAATTTAAAGCATTCTAACAACACTTGTTGACTGGATCTTGGTCGTCAGCGTAGTCTTCATTTGTTTTAAAAAGAAAAACCGCCTGGGGAGGCGGTTTTTCAAGGTTCATCAAACCGGCAAGTTTATGAACCGAGGTAACTGGCTTAGAGGAGCACAGTCACCAAATCTGTTTTATCAGTGTAGCCGTATAGTACGTGTCTTTTCAAGACTTCACTCCTCTAATCAGTTACCAATGGCTGCTGCCAGTGGCGCTTTTGCATGTCTTACCGGGTTGGACTCAAGATGATAGTTACCGGATAAGGCGCAGCAGTCGGACTGAACGGGGGGTTCGTGCATACAGTCCAGCTTGGAGCGAACTGCCTTCCCGGAACTGAGTGTC
>NZ_CAXSXW010000032.1:0-6297 GCF_964241505.1 Klebsiella sp. Q11 | reverse complement strand
ACAGTCCAGCTTGGAGCGAACTGCCTTCCCGGAACTGAGTGTCAGGCGTGGAATGAGATAAACGCGGCCATAACAGCGGAATGACACCGGTAAACCGAAAGGCAGGAACAGGAGAGCGCACGAGGGAGCCACCGGGTGGAAACGCCTGGTATCTTTAAAGTCCTGTCGGGTTTCGCCACCACTGATTTGAGCGTCTGTTTCTGTGATGCTTGTCAGGGGGGCGGAGCCTATGGAAAAACGGCAACGGCGTGGCCTTTGTTTGCTTTCCGCGGCTATTGGCTCTGTTGCTTTGTGTTCTTACGCATGAGCCTCTACCGCTCGCCGCAGCCGAACGGCAGGAGCGTAGCGACTGAGTGAGCGAGGAAGCGGAAAAGAGACCGGTTTTACACTGAGCACTGACGCTCTGAGGCCCTTTATGACGAAACAACAGAAAACGGCGCTGAACATGGCTAAGTTCATCCAGAATCAGTCCCTGCTCCTGCTGGAGAAGCTTAACGAGCTTGATCTTGATGCTGAGGCTGACCTTTGTGAGAAACTCCATGATGATGCTGAGCATCTTTTCCGTACACTGTCCTCGAGACTGGATGCATTACAGGATGATAACTGATGGCCCGAGTGTCTATTAGTGAGGCTGCCCGGCTAACGGGTAAGAGCCGGACAACACTGCACAGGTTAATTAAAACAGGTGAACTGTCCACTTGTAACGGTGAAAGAAATGCAAAAATGGTCGATACCTCAGAGCTTTTACGCGTTTTTGGCCCCTTTGAGCAACCGAAGGGCGAACACCATTCTGGACAGGTCTCTGAACAGCGTGATACAGCCCCTGCTGACCAGAGTGAACAGGTCATTCGTCACCTAAAACAGGAGGTTGAACACCTGAACACCTTGCTTTTATCCAAGGATTCGCACATTGACAGCCTGAAACAGGCGATGCTCCTTCTTGAAAACCACCAGGCAAAATTAACTGACGCTCCGGCGCCGTGGTGGAAATTCTGGAAAAAATCCTGATCGCGTCATGCTTCCGTTTTGCTCTCCGGCCATTCCGGGGAGTTCCTGAACCTTCCCAAAAATTGCCAGATCTCTGAACGCTCCTCACAACGAAAAATACCCACACCCCACGCAAAATTAAAATTTTGCTGATTTCTATTTAAAATCAATTAATTAATAGTTTGAAATTTCGTTTTTTAAATTTTATTTACATAGATCAGACTCTATGACGAGTCGTCATAGAGTCCCCGGGGAGTCGTCATAGAGTCGGTAATGACTCAGTACTATAAAATCAGAGAGTTAACATCGAACCGACTCTAGACACGACTCCCCGTTTGGTTGATTTGTGACCATGGCGACTCTAGGCACGACTCTAGAGTAGAGTCGCGGGTGAATCGTGTGGTAAGTCGTCCGGTGACTTGCCATTCGTCAGTGCCGGCTGTTATGAACTGGATTCCTGAAGGTGCTGAAACCTGTTTTCCGGCTGCGCCGGCAACGTTTCGCGGCCACGCAATAAATTGCGTCCCCGTTCACCGCTTTTGAAATTACGGTGGCTGTTTCTATAGTCTGAAATCGATAGTTGCGTTTTTGAGCATCTGATAAGTCTTTTCATCGGGTGCAGCAGGTATTTTTGCTCGTGTAATAGCTGAAATAGCAGCTTTGCAGAGCCTTTCGTCACCCTCTTTTGCTGTTGCATCATTCACTGAGCCATCAGGCTGAAGAGAGATATTGATCACGCAATTTTTTCCTGCATATGCGTTTGGTTCGTTCATCTGCGCAGCTATGGCCTTTTGTACCTGGCGTGCGTATGTACTTATTCTGGATTGTTCCGGAATCACTGTAGTGGATTGAAGATCACCTAAAAGATCGTCAACTTCCGCTGGTTTTGTGTTGGCAGGTGTGGCACGGGCATCCATCTTTAAGGTGTGACTGCCATTACATGCTGTCATAAGAAGTGGAAGAACGAGTAAGAGAGCTGGTAGTGGTCTGATGTGCATGAGCATATTTCTCTGTTCATCCCTGATGAGGTACAGGAAACCCCTTTTATGGCGTTTCCCGGCATAATTATTTTCGATGAACTAAGAACGCCCATTATAGCCGTCCCAGTATGAAGATATTCCTGCTTCCAGGAGAATTTGACGCTGCTTTTCGGGGTTATCAGCATCGTACTCTTTGCCAAGGATCCGCGTTTTCTGTCCACCGGACAGGACGTCAGGGCAGCTGAAGCTTTCCACCCGCTTCTGAGCCTGAGCAGGCGTTAGACCATCGGTTCTGTCTTTTTTCCCCTGGTCGTAGAGTTGCTGCATCATGGGTTTCAGGGCTGTGATACTGTCGGCCCTTTGCATGCGGGTATTAGGGTCGAAATGCATGCGCTCAATAGCGGATGCAGCATGGCTGGCATTTCGTTCAACGCTGGTCTGTGAGCCGGAGCAGGCGGTCAGCAGCAATGGAAGAATGAGAGTGAGTGGCCTGATACACATCATGGAGCTTCCCTGTCTGTTTAAATTAACCCCATGATAGATGCAGTTAATGGAGTTCGTAAACAGTTGAAAACATCACACGACTGGACTTAAACCTGGTTGAACAGGGGGGAAGTGGAGGATACGTCGACGCGCTTGCCTAATAGTGACGGGCAAGTAATAAATTGCACACTGTGACAGGTTACTCAGCGCACTAAATGCGGATTCTGCCGTTGTCCCACAACGGCTAGAACCCGGACTTTCCTGGCCTGATCATCAACCTCATAGAGAACATGCTGTCCCATCAGACTGAGCCGGCGAACGTCATCGCCATATCGCGAGTCCACTTCGTAAAGTCTGGGGTAATCGGAGAGCTTGTCTGCTGCAGCGAGGATACGCTCCGTGACGTTTCGGGCATCCCACAGCGATGAATTTTCCGCGATATAGCCAAACAGTGTTGTAACGTCCTCGATAGCCCCCTGTTTCCATTCCACGTCATACGGCATCGCGGACTTCCCGATAACGGCCATGCAGCCGCTGGCGGAGTTGTTCGGTGGTCATACCCGGGCGTGTGTCAGCGCGAGCAGCGGTGACTTTGGCACGAACCTGTTCCTCATACTCCGCCTGGGCCAGTTCCTCATTAGCCAGACGTTGCAGCAGTGCGGCTTTATCTGCACCACCGGCGGGCAGTATCCGAGGCAGGCTTTCGGCCAGTTCCCGCAGAAAGTTTGCATTTTCGTAGTGTGAGGTATTACTCATGGGGAAGCCTCCCTGTGTTTATGCGTGTGTGTGAAGGAGTGTAGCAGGGGGAAGACCGGAAAAATATGGTTAAGCTCGCTCCTGATTGCTGGTGCGTATTCTGTCCCAATGTGAACGCAGTTTCTCAGTTCTGCTGTCGGTAACCGTTCATCTTCGCCAGAATACGCACATGATTCAATTTTTCTCTCCGCCCATTCCAGGGAGTTCCTGAACCTTCCCAAAAATCGCCAGATCTCTAAACGCTCCTCACCACTAAAAATACCCACACACTACGCAAAATTAAAATTTTGCTGATAGCCATTTAATTTCAATTGGTTATCTATTTTAAATTACGTGAACTTACCTTCTGTAAGGTGAATCCAATTCGTTGATGACTCTATGGTGAATCGCTGACGAATTACCCACGATTCATATGTGAATCACGCTTTATTATCATATTGTTATGATGAATTGACTCTTGATTCAATTCATCATTTTGGATGTTTTTTGTTCATGGTGATTCTTGATTCAATTCACGATTCGAATCGCCGGTGAATCGTGTGGTAAGTCGTCCGGCGACTTGCCATAACGTCATTGCCGGCTGTCGACGAACCCGATTCCTGAAGGTGCTGAAAACCTGTTTTTCGGCTGCGCCGGCAACGCTTCACGGGGACGCAATAAATTGCGTCCCCGTTCACCGTTTTCGGAGGTGAAGAACGTCGGAAACAGACGTCACCCTGGCTAAACGAACTGAATTTCCGCGCTATGCACTTGCTCGCATACTCATGCATGACGTAAAAACAGCAGCTGCGCGTTTCTGGCGGGTTTTCGGGTGGTTTATTGCCCATTTTACAGGTTTCCCGTCAGAAACGCCCTGAGGCCGTTTTAGCGGTGCGCATAATCAGGGCTTTATGTTAAATGGCCGGCGTAAAAAAGCCCCGAAGGGCTTTTACCGCGTATCAACTAAGTTGAACCATGGGCTGATTTATAAAAAATAAAAAATAGTCAATTTTATTTATAAAGAATGGGTTTAATAAAACTTTGCTTATTTTAAAATAAACTAAAGACCTGTTATTGACAGGGTGGGTGATAATATGTAACCTCAGCACTGTATGTTTATACAGTTGTTTTTTTATTAATCTATACGTCAGAGAGGTAATTTAAGTGGGTATTGAAGATTCTAATAAAGGTCCAGGTTGGCATGATCATGATACTCCTTACGGGACTATCCATAGCTATGATGGTAATACTAGTACTTATAATGGTGGTGGTGGTTCAGGCGGGGCTGCAGGAAGTGGTTTTACCGGGTTAACAGCTAATACATGGGTTGATGTTTCAACAACAAAGGATTACAACGGTCGGTACATGTCCATGTGTTTAAATAACTTGAAGGACCACGAAGGTTCTATCAATACCATGTATAGAGATAGCAAGGGGAACATCACCATCGGTATTGGACATTATCTTGGATCTGCTCAAATGGCTCAAGCATTGCCATTTAGCCGAACTAAAGTTGTTCGTTTACATGGTGATGATATGGAAAGTGAGGTTGCAGTATCTAAAAGTGATATAGCTGCCGCATATAACGCTTATAAGAAAAACCCAAAAGAACAGCAGAGTATTCACCTTTCGAATGCAGATGTAATCGGTCAGTGTATTAAAGATGTTCAAACTACAGAGACTGGATTACGCAGCCTTTACCCTGGTTATAATGATTTCTCTGATCCACGAAAAACCGCATTAGTAGACATGGGATTCAACCTTGGTGTACCAACGCTTAAGGAAGTCTTCGTTAATTTTAATGATGCGGTAAATCGTGGTGATTGGAATACAGCAGCTGATGAGAGCCATAGAACCCTAAATCAAAGGGGTGATAAAAGGAATAAAGATACTTACGATCAGTTGCGGTATAATCGATAGTAGTATAAATTTGTTGCTCCTATCTATTAGGATGGGAGCAAGTCATAAGTAATTTTTTAAGCTTATAGACTATGATGAATTTAATGTCTTCTATGAGGTTAAGTTATGATACGTTTTTTGTCTTTTTGTTTTTGTTTTTGTTTTTTATTTTTATTTTGTGTTGGTGAAGCATCTGCTGATGTTAAGGTTTATTTTGCTCCGAAATCTACGGTGTATGAAACTGATACGTCAGCTGAGATTAGGAAGTATTTAGAGAGTTTTGGTAAGGGGGGGGGGGGATATGAAAACGACAACCCTAAAGCTGTAATTGAAGCCATGATAAAATATCAAAATAAAATTCAGAAGAAGGTTTCTGGGTTTTTTAATGGTAATGATATGATTAAATATGATGGGGCTGTTTGTAAAATATCAATAACAACTGGGAATACCGCTCCATCAGATCCTATATTAACTCAGGTGTTTGCGCTTGAACAGTTGGCTGATAATGGTCTGAAACCTTGTCGTGAGCTTAATAATAAGTTGGTGTCAGTAATTGACAAGGATGATAATTTTAAATACCCAGCGGTGGTTAAGAATTATGGGTTGTTATCTATGGATATGATATTTTATTTTAATAATAATTAACTTTCTTTGCTGCTAATTTTGGTGGTTTCTTATGCGTTGCCGAATTATTTTATTATTTGTTGCAGTGGCATTGTTAGTATCATGCCAGGCAAACTATATCAGGGATGTTCAAGGCGGGTCTGTGGCGCCCTCAACGTCTTCTACGATAAGTGGTGCTAGTTCTTAGTAAAGGATCTTCTTGTGATCCTTTATTGATCATCGTAATCTCTTGCTCTGTAAACGAAAAAACCACCCGGCAAGGTGGTTTTCTCGAAGGAGCAGAAACCGGCAAGTTTCTGAACCGAGGTAACTGGCTTTCGCAGAGCACAGAAACCAAATTCGTTTTATCAGTGTAGCCTTTGTTAGCCTCACTCATCAAGACTTCTTTGCTCTGCGAACCTGTTACCAGTGGCTGCTGCCAGTGGCGCTTTTGCATGTCTTACCGGGTTGGACTCAAGACGATAGTTACCGGATAAGGCGCAGCAGTCGGACTGAACGGGGGGTTCGTGCACACAGTCCAGCTTGGAGCGAACTGCCTTCCCGGAACTGAGTGTCAGGCGTGGAATGAGATAAACGCGGCCATAACAGC
>NZ_CAXSXW010000031.1:0-9418 GCF_964241505.1 Klebsiella sp. Q11 | reverse complement strand
GCCAGGCATCAAACAAGTGAAGAGCCCATCCTGACGGATGGGCTTTTTGCGTTTTTGTCGTCTGAACCGACCGGACATCGGTTTACCCATAAAACCCATCTCCGCGGTCATTTCTACCTTTTACTCCCTGCTTTCATCCACATCTTCATAATAATAACCTGCCGGTTTATGCGGGCTCTCTGTATAAAGATACAGAAGATTCCACTAGCCACACTTCAGTCTTATGTACCAGGCTTATAATGTCTATCAGCCAGCCCGTGAGAAAATAATGGCCATTAAGCCTTTTAATTACCAGCAAGACTTTTCCAGCATCGATTTTCGCCAGCATCCGGAGCTTTATCAGGTAGGAAGAGGTGAACAGGGCGTGTTGTTGGTTGAACCCTATAAAAGCGAAATTCTTCCCTACTGGCGCTATAAAGATGAAGCATCGGCGATTGAATCTGCCAGGAAAATTTATCAGCTCTTCGAGTTTTATCGACAGCAGAATGATTTTGTCGGTATGGATATGGCGCGCAAATTTATTCAGATGGGCTACACCCGGGCAAGGCGTTATGCCAATTACAAAGGCGGTAAAAAATACGCGAAGGAAGGGCACCTGAATTCGCGAGGTAATGATCCTGTTAAGGCGGCAGCTGCGGCAGTTTTCAAACAATGGTGGGATAAGCTTCGTCAGGATGAAGATTATCTCCAGCGAAAAAAGAAACATCAGGCTCATTGGGGATAATTTTCAGCATCGATCTTCCTGCCCCACATAAACACATAAATTTGTGCCGCAATGTCGCCTGTATAAAAACCTGTTCTGGCCCGCTATTCACCATATTTCACTTTGCTAATCCTGAAGAATCTCCTTTTAATCGCGAAAACCTGTAGTACGAAAAAAAATGTGAATGGCATCACAAACTAAAAAATAACAATTATATAACATTTAATTTACTAATCGATTTGTCTGATTGAGCGGGGTCACCCGACGCGGCAGATTGCAGTCTTTGCTGGAGCAGAATTACAATGACAGAAAGCAGTATTAGCGAACGCGGATCCCTGGATCAGGGTGATACCCGGCGCCGTATATGGGCAATTGTGGGGGCGTCATCAGGGAATTTGGTGGAATGGTTTGATTTCTACGTCTATTCATTTTGCTCACTCTACTTTGCGCACATCTTCTTTCCTTCTGGCAACACCACTACGCAATTGTTACAAACTGCAGGGGTATTTGCGGCGGGTTTTCTGATGCGTCCGATCGGGGGATGGATATTCGGGCGCATTGCTGACCGCCGTGGACGTAAAACCTCTATGCTTATCTCCGTATGCATGATGTGTTTTGGTTCACTGGTGATTGCCTGCCTGCCGGGTTATGCAACGATAGGGACCTGGGCACCGGCTCTGCTGCTACTTGCACGCCTGTTCCAGGGCCTGTCCGTTGGCGGAGAATACGGTACCAGCGCGACCTATATGAGCGAAGTCGCGGTGGAAGGAAAGAAAGGTTTCTATGCCTCATTTCAATACGTCACGCTGATTGGTGGGCAACTTCTGGCCGTGCTGGTTGTGGTTGCCTTACAGCAGATCCTCAGCGATGAAGAGCTTCATGCCTGGGGATGGCGTATCCCGTTTGCGCTTGGCGCAGTCCTGGCTATCGTTGCCCTGTGGCTGAGACGACAGCTGGACGAAACGTCTAAACAGGAAACGCGCGCGTTAAAAGAAGCGGGATCGTTTAAAGGATTATGGCGTAACCGTAAGGCATTTATCATGGTGCTCGGATTCACTGCCGCAGGGTCGTTAAGCTTTTATACCTTTACAACCTATATGCAGAAATATCTGGTCAACACCGCAGGCATGAGCGCGGGCACCGCCAGCATGATTATGACCGCTGCCTTATTTGTTTATATGCTTGTTCAGCCGCTTTTCGGCGCGCTTTCGGATAAGATTGGCCGCCGGACCTCAATGCTCTGTTTTGGCGTACTTGTCACCGTCTTCACTGTCCCGATTCTCAATGCATTACAGAACGTGAGTTCACCGTATGCGGCATTTGCTTTAGTGATATGCGCCCTGTTGATAGTAAGCTTCTATACCTCAATCAGCGGCATTCTGAAGGCCGAAATGTTTCCTGCTCAGGTTCGTGCCCTGGGGGTTGGACTCTCTTATGCGGTGGCCAATGCGCTATTTGGCGGCTCGGCAGAGTATGTCGCGCTGTCGCTAAAATCAGCGGGAATTGAGCACGCCTTTTACTGGTACGTGACCGTCATGGGAGCGATTGCCTTCCTGGTCTCCCTGACGCTGCATCGTAAAGGCAAGGGGCTACGTTTGTAGCATTACTGATGTGCCAGCTGCCATACCGCATAGCCGGTAGTGGCACCTGCCACATCCCAGGCAAAATCTTTCCAGCTCCAGCCGCTCCCTGACGGGCGGCTGTCCCATAGCTCCTTCGATGCCCCTAAGCTCACGGAAAACATAAAGCCTATAGCGGCACTCCGGTCGCGGCTATAGCCCTGATGCTGGGCATATTCATTGCCTGCGGCGGAAAGCATGGCTGAGGCGAGGAAGTGTTGGGCTTTATCCTGGCCGCTCCATGAATCATTAGCCATATGGCTGCAGCCAGTCAGTAATAATAGTGGGGCAATAAGCATGATGACGCGCATACTAATTCCAGAAAAAGCCCCGCTGGGCGGGGCGTGAATTCAGAGAATACGGCTGATAAGGCGGTCGATTCGGATACGTCGCAGACGCCTGATCAGTTTGCGTACCTTTATCGGGTAATCGGCAATACTTTGCAAATCGCGATAGTGCTGAACGATCGTAGTATGTTTGCGGATGAGATTGAGCTCTTTTTCACGCATTGCGCCGAGCTGGTATTTTGGATCGTGGATAAGTATCGCGTTTTCCAAATCCAGCCGCCATGCGCGCGGGTTCAGGTTATTGCCGGTCAGCAGCATCCATTCGTCATCAACCCACATGCCTTTCAGGTGGTAGCTGTTATCGTCGTCCTTCCATAAACGGACAATCAGCTGATCGGTATTGACATAATACTGCAGTCGGCTCAGGAAGCGTCGCAGATTGATTTCGTAAAGATAGGGCAGCGCGCCGATAATTTTAAACGGCTGATCTTCCGGAATATAGAAATCATTAGCGGTTTTATCACCAACGATAATTTCGACTTTCTTCCCGCTACGTAGCAGCTGGATGATATTACGTACCAGCAGAGCGGGCAGGTTGAAATAGGGGGTGCAGATAGTCAGCTTATGCTCAGCGCAGGGCATCAGATGAAAAATGGTTTTATTCAGCAGACTCGTCTTCCCGAGGCCCACTAACGGAGTGACCGACAGCTGGTCATCGTCAGCATTGCCGATAAAATGATAGCTGCTATCGCGGAGCTCCTGGCGATACTGGCGGATGTCATTTTTGATTTCCGGACTTTTTGGCCGATCGGCCCTGTCAAGGCGGTTAACGCCACGCCCTTGCACCAGGTTATTCTCAACCCAGTCGAACATCACATCAGCCATTTTACCGTTGCGAATGCACTGGTAGCGGTCGTAGCGATACTTATCGTGTTGATGCAGGTAAACATCATTCAGACTGGCGCCGCTGTAGAGAACGCTGTCATCAATGATAAAACCTTTGAAGTGGAGGACGCCGAGCGCTTCCCGGGTATTGACCGGAACGCCATAAACCGGGATATCGACACCGGGATTTTCCTGCGCCATGCGGCAGTACCAGTCGGCATTGGTGTTTGACGCCGCGACGCCAATACGCCCGCGCTGGGCGCGATGCCAGTCGACCAACACCTGAACATCTAATTCGGGACGCTGACGCTTAGCGTCATAGAGCGCCTGCAAAATTCCTTTGCCGCCATCATCCTGTTCCAGATAAAGCGCAATGATACAAATACGCTGGGTGGCTTGAGCTATCCTGGCCAGTAACGCTTGCCGAAAATCTGCCGGAGCGTAAAAGAACTCGATATCATCAACTGACTGAGAAAGCTTAGGGAGTTGGGCAAGGTGTTGTTGATGTTTATTGCGTTTAAATTTTGACAACATCACAGTGCGTTTCTTCTCTGTTTATTGAAGGGTCTTCTGTACCATGCAGACGACGTAAGCGGGCAATAATACCATTACTACCCGTTAAAGTAGTCAACAATTGCGGCCAGCCGTTTGTAATTGCTCAGGTACAAGCTGTAGAGACAAACTGACAATTCCATCTTCAAGCTGAATATCAACCGAGAATCCTAGCTTTCTGGCGAGTCCGATCATGCCTTTATTATTCGGCATGGTAATGCCATTCAAACGCTGCAGGCCGTGGTTTTGCGTGTAGGCAATCAGCTTTTCCAGGAGCTTGCGGCCTAACCCCATACCCTTCAGGTCGGAGCGCACCAGTACAGCAAACTCGGCATCGATATTATCCGGATCGGAGATCGCTCGCGTTACGCCGAGGATCTCGTTCCCCTCGGCGGTGGTGCGCACAGCAACAAAGGCCATTTCTCGATCGTAGTCGATCTGCGTCATATTGGCTAAATCATCATGAGTAAATTCGTTGATTTCGCTGAAGTAACGATAATAAAGATCTTCTTTCGTGACCTGAGCGATAAAGGCCATAAGCTGCGGCTCATCTTCCGGGAGGATGGGACGGAAAAGACAGCGTTCGCCATTCTTCATCACCACCCACTCCTCCTGCTGCTGAGGGTAAGGGCGTATGGCCAGGCGACTTTCACTATCGCCGGTAAACGGTGCGAGAGTTAACGTGACATCAAGCGCGGTAAACTCGTGGCCGGAAGCCAGAAGAGGGTGAATATCCAGGCGCTGTATTTCCGGACAGTCGACGATCAAATTCGATACCTGTACCAGTAGCTGGCTCAGGCCAGGAATATCGAGAGGGCGCAGCGCGCTGCGGCCGCGCACTTTTTTACTTTTGATGGCCTGGATAACCAGATAGCGCGCAAGGTTCATATTCAACGGCGGGAGCGCGACGGCGGCCTGATCCTCAGCCCGCCATTCGACGCCGCCTTCCCCCAGCATGATCAGCGGCCCAAAAACCGGATCGTGCTCAACGACAACCCGCAGCTCCTGCGCCCCGGCGCGATTAGCCATGCTTTGCACCAGCAGCCCGTGAATACGCGCCTGAGGCCAGGTCATTTTGACGCGATCGATAATCGCGTCCGCGGCCTGCTGTACCTCGGTAGCCGTGCGCAGATAAAGCATAACCCCCTGAACTTCCGACTTGTGCGGAATATCAGGCGAGCGCAGCTTCAGAGCGACGGGGTAGCCAATCTGCTCGGCAATATGTACAGCCTCGGCGCTATCAGCGGCAATCCACGTCGGCAGGGTATGAATACCGTAAGCATGCAGAACGGGGCTCACTTCATGGGTATCCAGCGACGTTGCGCCTTCATTCATTGCCCGTTGCAGCAGGTTGTGCGCTTCGGCAGCGTTAGTGGTTAACGAATTTGACAGGACCGGGGTTTCCCTGAGCTGTTTCTGGTTACGCCGGTACTCCACCATGTGCATAAAAGCGGTAATGGTTCCTTCAGGCGTTCGATAGGTCGGCAGCCCCGCATCGCTAAACAGGCGCCGCGCTTCTTGTGAAGAGAACTCACCGCACCAGTTGGTAAGTACCGTAACGTATTTGCCGCGCGGGTGGCGCTTCAGGGCGTCAATCAGCGCCAGCGCGCTCTCTGTTCCCGGTGCGGCAGCGCTGGGAGAGTGGATCACCAGCAGCGCATCGTAGTCATGGCTATCCAGCAGTACGTTCAACGCTTTGAGGTAATGCTCGCTGCTGGCGTCATCGCGTAGATCCAGCGGGTTGGCAATATCGATGGTTTCAGGTAATGCCTGACGAAGAGCGCTGCTGGTCTCTTCGCTGAGCGCGGCGAGTTTGCCGTTACGCAGCCAGAGCTCATCCAGCGCCAGCGCAGCCGGAGCGGCGCCGTTGCTGATTATCATCAGTTTCTCGCCGCGCAGCGGGCGCATGTGGCTGAGGGTTTCGACCGCTGAGAACAGCTCGTGCGTGTCCTGTACGCGCAATAAACCTGCGCGCTGAATAGCGGCGTCCCAGGCCGGATCCATGCCAGAGTTGACGTGCAGAAGCTTCTGCGCAGCCGGACTGCGTCCGCTTTTAATCACCAGGATCGGCTTATTACGCGATGCGCTGCGGGCCGCTGAGACAAAACGACGGGCATCGCTGAGGTGTTCGAGATAAAGCAAAATGGCGCTGGTTTTACTATCGCGAGCGAGGAAATCAAGCAGGTCATCAACGTCGATGTCCAGACTATCCCCCAGCGCAATAAAGTAAGAAAACCCCATCTCACGCTGCTGGGCCCAGTCGAGGATGGTATTGGAGACCGCCGCCGATTGCGAAATAAACGCCAGTTTGCCGCGATGAATAGGCACCGGCGAAAAGCTGGCGTTGAGGCCCTGCCACGGCGCAAGCAGGCCAAGGCTGTTAGGGCCAAGCAGCCGCATCTGGTAGCGGGAGGCGCATTCAAGCAGCGCGGGATACTGTTCGGGGATGGAGGAGAGAATGATGCAGGTTTTGCACCCTTTTTGCCCCAGCGCTTCCAGCAGCTCAAGATTTCGGCGGGCGTTAGTACAAAGCACGGCGAGATCGGGCGTGAAGGGCAGACTGTCGACGTCAGGCCAGGCCAGTACGCCCTGAACCGCTTTCCACGCTGGCGTTACGGGGAGAACGGGGCCGCTAAATCCGCCCGCCAGCAGGTTGCGCATCATCAGATAACCGGCGCGCTGTGGTTTCATTGATGCGCCAATAACGGCGATCGACTTTGGCCGCAGCAATGCTTCCAGGCCTCGTTGGCTCATACCGGTCTCCTTTGATCCCCAGTGACCGGATGATTTTAAACGTTTTCTGTCAGTTGTGCTGTGATACTGCCCTTATGCTGAGTTTTTCCTGCCAGGTAGCGCGTTCTGAATAAGCTGAAGTGCCCGCCAAGGGCCGTGGCTGCGCTTTTATCCCCCGCGAGATCCAACAGCGCAATCGCGACTTCGGCAGTACAGTATTGGCCTTCTGCGTGAGCTTCCCGCAGGTGATAAGCGGAGATACGCGACAGATCGACGGAAATCATCGGCAGCGCGTCAAGCCAGGGGCTTTTACGGAACATTTTTCGCGCTTCGGGCCAGGTGCCGTCGAGCATAATAAACAGCGGTGGTTTACCCGGGGGCGGTGAATCAAGTACCTGACGCTCCGGGCCAGCATAAGAGGCAGGAAAAACCACCATCGGCTGATATTGCGCGTCGGCGACGAGATCGAGAAGCGCCTGCGGCGGTTCGGTTCGTGACCACTGAAAGGCCTCCGTATCCGGCAGTATATCGGCAATCAGGCGACCGGTATTGCTGGGCTTCATTGGCTCGGTATCGAACATCACCAGGCAAAAACGGCTGGCGGCAGCAGCCGGCTTGAGGGTGGCGCAAAGGCACTGCTTCAACGGCAGCAAGCAACGCTGGCAGCGGTGGATACGGTTGCCGCGAGCAAGAAAAGGCCGGGTGGCGCGCGCGAGGCGTTCGGCGCGAAGGCGAAGGACGGCGTTATCAGTCATGGGGATCGCTAAGAAAAAACGCCATTGTCGCAGAGGAGAAAACGGGGCACAAGCGGTGCCCCGTGAGGTTTACTGCTGGCCTGCTTCGTTTAGCCAGCTATCGAAAGGTGCTTTAGGTACGGCGCCATTGAGCATGTCGATAACTTCGCCATTTTTAAACATCATAATGGTCGGGATGCTGCGAATGCGGAAGCGAGCGCTCAGTTCACGCTCCATCTCGGTATTCACTTTCACGAAACGCATTTCGCCGCTGCGTTCTTCAGCCACATCTTCAAAGATTGGCGCAAAGTTACGGCAGGGGCCACACCACGGCGCCCAGAAATCAACAACCACGGGCAGATCGTCCTTCAGCAGTTTATCCAGCGTTGCCCCGGTCGCGTTGATCACATCGCCATCAAAAAGATCGTGACCGCAGCGCCCGCATTTCGCGCCATCGGCGCTACGATCGTCGGGGATGCGGTTCAGAGCCTGACAACTGGCACAAACGGTATTCATAACTAACCTCTGGTTATGGGTTGCAGCGCGGCACGTGGCCGATTTGTTTCTGTAATGTTACATATTATCGATGCACTGCGAATAAAGGACAATGAGTTTTATTCAATGAATACGATAGACTCAGGCTTTTAAATGAAATAATGGCTAAGTGATGGCACATCGGGTAATCTGCGCGCTTCGCGCAGCGCAGGTGGAGAAAATGAATGAGCGACGACGAACTGAAAAATAAAAGCGGCAAGGTCAAAGTGATGTATGTCCGCAGTGATGATGATTCTGACCGACGTACCCATAACCCGCGTACCGGGAAGGGCGGGGGACGTCCAGGAAAGTCTCGTGTTGACGGTCGTAACCGCCCTGCGCGCGATGAAAAAGAGAGCCGCGGTGGCGATCGTAAACGTGACGATCGCAAGCGTGAAGGCTTTGGCGGCGAGGGCTCCTCTCCGTGGCGTACCGTATCCCGCGCGCCGGGCGATGAGGCGCCGGTAAAAGCGGATCACGGCGGGATCAGCGGAAAAAGCTTTATCGATCCTGAAGTGCTGCGCCGCCAGCGCGCGGAAGAAACCCGCGTTTATGGTGAAAACGCCTGCCAGGCGCTCTTCCAGAGCCGTCCGGACGCCATCGTTCGCGCCTGGTTTATCCAGAGCGTGACCCCGCGCTTCAAAGAAGCTCTGCGCTGGATGGCGGCGAATCGTAAAGCCTATCATGTGGTCGATGAAGCAGAGCTGGCGAAAGCGTCCGGCACTGAACACCACGGCGGGGTTTGCTTCCTGATTAAAAAGCGCCACGGCACTTCCGTTGAGCAGTGGGTGGCTAAAGCCGACGCTGAAGATTGTGTTCTGGCGCTGGAAGATGTCGGCAACCCGCACAACCTCGGCGCGATTATGCGCAGCTGCGCGCACTTTGGCGTCAAAGGCGTGATTGTGCAGGATGCCGGCGTTATGGAGTCCGGCGCCGCGATTCGTACTGCGGAAGGCGGCGCGGAGCACGTTGAGCCGATTACGGGCGACAGCTTCATTGATACGCTCGAGCGCTTCCGTAAAGCGGGCTACGCGATTGTTTCTACTTCCAGCCATAACGGGACTCCGCTGTTCAAAGCCGAGCTGCCGAAGAAAATGGTGCTGGTGTTAGGGCAGGAGAGTGACGGTCTTTCTGACGCCGCTATCTCCAGCGCCGATCTGAACATCGCGATTGAAGGCACCGGTAACGTTGAAAGCCTGAACGTGTCCGTAGCAACCGGCGTGCTGCTGGCTGAATGGTGGCGGCAGAACAAGGCGTAACACCTTGTCTCAGAGTCAAAATGCCAGCGCAATGCTGTAATGCCGATCAGTTAAGGATCGGTTGATCGATCCAGTGGCTGTGTAAGAATCCGGAAAGGCTCACCCTTTTCCG
>NZ_CAXSXW010000030.1:0-12987 GCF_964241505.1 Klebsiella sp. Q11 | reverse complement strand
TTTATGAAGCCGCAGCCTTTTACGCTGGAACTCTCGAACTGCCAGCTGCGTCACGACGGCGGCGCGGCGGATAAAGATGAAGTTCGGATGGTGAATGTGCGCTGGATTGATGGGTTTATGGTTAATTCCGTCAGCAATGAAAACGCTGGTTATCTGGCGAATACGCGCGCGGATGGGGCCAGCCATATTTTCCTGGCGCTGTCGACTAACGACAATAATACTCTGGACAAGAGCAATAAAATTGTCCCGGCTGACCCGCAGCAAAACCGGGTGCCTCTGGTCGAAAAGGCGGTGGATGGCGGGATATTTACTTATTACATTGGCTACGTTACGCCAGCGCCGGAAAAAGCGACCAGCGGTCCGTTGACCAGCTGGGCGACCTGGGAGTTAGTTTATAATTGAGTGATTGATTGACTTTATTGCGCGAATGTTAATATTGATGCCGGAATGCTCCGGCATTTTTTTAAACCTTGATATCTTCTTTGACCAGTTGTTCAATACTGACTTCCTTCCAGTAGTGTCCCTGAATAGCAAACCACTCCATGCCCTGTAACCATTTCTTGTGCGCTTCGCTTTCTACGCCTTCAATAATCACATTATGGTGGTTACGGGAAAGAAAGGTGATCAGCGCATCCATCAATGGTCGGCCAGAATCTTTTTGCATTAAATGCCAGAAGAAGTCTTTATCGATTTTGACATAATCAAAATGGTAGCCTCGAATCGCGCTAATACCCGCATTGCCTGAGCCAAAATCATCGAGCCAGAGCGTCGTACTTCGCGGATCGCTCCAGGTTGCAAGAGCATTGTTCAATAATTTATTCGAGTTTTCTGTTACCTCAAAGTGAACGCAGCCAATGTGGCCAACGAGGTTTTTAATCTCTGGTCTTAGCAATATGTTGAGTATATGGTCATCAACATTGATTGTTGCAGAGATGCCGTTTTTATTAAACCACTGTTTATGTTTTTCAATAAGCGCCAGTTGCTCCATGAATATGCTCTCGCGCAATCCCGCATTGGCATAGCGGAAGAAGTTTTCTGGAGAGATAGACAGGCTATCGAAACGACTCAGGCACTCTACGGCGACGAGCGTACCTTTTGGGGAAAACATCTTTTGAAAGACATAACGAACGGATATATCGCTACGTGATAAATTATGATTGGAAAACAGAGTCGCGTTCATTATCTCTCGTCAAAAATCAGGTCGGAGGTAAAGAGAAGATAACTTTATTATAGGTCAGGTTTATGTCTATGGGAATGATTATTAAAGGCAGATTACCAATGAATTATCGGTTTTTGATTGGTCACCCACATATTTTTGGCTTTAGCACCGATACATATTGACTATCCTTTTATTCATTATCCGTGAGTTATTCATCCCCAGTTTCTTCATAATATGTACCTTATGACTGTGTACCGTTTTGTGATCAATATCGAGGAGTAATGCGATTCTTTTATTGTTGTTACAGGCAATGATTAGCTCCAGAACCTGAAGCTCCCTAGCGGTTAGCTTACGCCGGGTACATAACCGCTGGCAGCCATCGGCGGTCAAAGGTCTGTTGATGATGGCTGAGAAATCTGATAAAGAAGATTTTTCATTCAAAATCAATATATTATCAATATAAAGCAGCTCCCGGAACAGTCTGGAGAGGTCACTTTTTACAATTAAAACCAGCAAAGCGCAGTGCGTAAGACGCTTGCGCAGGGTATTAAGCAATGCGACCGTTGTGGCTGCAGAGATATCCTTATGGATAGTGTTGACAATAATGGTAGTAGTTGATGGCGCGCTGGTCCCCTTAACAATATCCTGGAAGTTAAGAGTGGTGATGTTTTTTTTGTTATCAATCATATAATCATGGATTGAGTGCCCGATGATATTGTCGTCAGTATAAAGTAATGTGTTTTTCAATGTGTTAAATTTTCCTGTTGACTATCGTTATCAAAAAATGTCTTGTGTGCTATTGAATTAATAGTGTTTTAGATTAAAGTGGTTGTGTTTTATTGAAATTATATTTCATCAAATGAATTAAACTAGGCTTCGCCTGTTTATTATTTTTCTATCAATTATCAATTTGACAATTATTTTTTCTATCTTCTCTTTTTTTTCTTCACTTTCGTAATAAAACATGCAAGATACTCTGAAGCTTGTTGCATCACATTGTTTGCGATTATTTTCCTCGGATATATGTTTTATCTTTAAATTAACAAGGATTTGTCCGTACTCCCCAAGATTTAACACTGAATTTTCAAGTTCATTTCCATTTCTAATAAAACTATGCAAAGGTTCCAGGGATATAAACGAGCAACCACCTTCAGATATATCATTCAAGTGATATTTATAAATAGTGCCACTTCTGTATCTTCCAGAGCAATAAAACTGGCTTTCGTACCTAACGTTAATTCTTGGTGATGTCCTTCGTTGTAGTATTGATAATGATTCAGGGATAATGAAGCATAGAAGATTGTTTGAATTGCTTTTGTCAGTGATTCGATTGTTGGTTGTGAATTCTATTTTTCCTAATGGGCTGTGGATGATAAAATAAAAAATGCTCTCTTTAGGAAGGCCTGGATGAGAGGTAGATGGTTTTATATAGAAAAAATTTCCTTCTATTTTTTTTAGGGTTGACTGGTGTTTTATATCATTACAATAGAAGTACAATTTAGATTGAATCCTGAGTTCATCTCTCAGAATTGCAATGATTTCATATCTGGAATTTTTAGAAACTCCTTCAGACATATTGACTCCCTAATCCAAAAATAGACAGAATTTTAATTTATTATCCCATGTTTGAATCGTATTTTTCTTAAAAAAATGCCATTACAGCCTATTGTTTGATGTAAAAAAATAGGCTAATCCTATTGATCGATAGTTGACACTGTCGAATTTTGGGTATAAGGATTTAATGGTTTATGGGGCACCTTCACCCCATCAATCTGATACCACCCTCAGATGGTTGATAGATCGACTCCGTAGTTGAGTTCCTCTGCGAAGTCCGGCAGTCCGTAACCGATGGTTTTCTTGTAGAAAGGAGAGACCTTCGCAGTCGGTGCCTTCTTCTTGTGCTTCGTGGTGTAGAGCATTCGTGCCCGCATCACCTCGAAGGAGTAACCGCGCCCTTCACGGTTCTTGTCCTTGGCCAGTCGGTTGATGGACTCCGTGTAAGCGTTGGTGACGGGCATGTCCGTCTCGAAGTAGGTCATGGTCTCTTCGCGCCAGTTTCCCACTGCCCTGACCAGATCGCTCCAGACTTCCTTTTGGCCCTTCGGGATGGTGGCTATCCACTCGTCCAGGGCGGCTTCTGCCTGGAGCCGTGTGGTGGCGTCCCAGATGCCGTAGAAGCGCTCCTTGTGCTCGTAGGCGGCCAGCAGTTGCGGGAACGCGCCTGTCCAGGTCTCCATGATGAGGCGCTCCCGGTCTGAGACTTCGTGAGCGCGTTTCAGCAGGATTTTCCGGTCTCCCTTGAGAGTCCGGCTCTGGGACGGTTTCAGCTCCTTTCTGAGGCCCTTGCGCACTCTCTCTAGGGCATCGTTGGCCATGCGCACCACATGGAACTTATCGACCACGATACGGGCCTGGGGCAGCACAGCCTTGACCGCTGCCCGGTAGGGGTTCCACATGTCCATGCTGACGATCTCGACCTTCTGCCGGTCTTTCAGCTTCATCAGGTAGTTGGTCACCACGTCCTGGCGGCGGGTGGCCAGCAGGTCGAGCAGGGTTCGCTCCTCAATGTTGGTCAGAATGCAGCGGTAGCGCTTGTTCAGGTATAGCTCGTCAATGCCCAGGATGCGGGGCGTCTCGAAGCGGTGCCAGCGCCCCAGGAACTCGGCGCGGGCGTTGAAGATGTCGCGCACCGTCTTCTCGTCCAGGCCGGTCTGTGCCGCCACAAAGGTGTAGGGGTGGTTGAAGGATTCCTTCTCCACGTACTCATGCAGCCGCAGTGTCATACGGAATCCGTCCACCATCTCCGGTAGCTGGGGCCTGAATGTTGTCTTGCAGGCCCGGCAGGTGTATCGGCGGCGGACCACCCAGAGAGTGACCCGCTTGCCGTGGATGGGCAGATCACGATAGGGAACGTCACGCTTGCCGAACCGTACGAACTCACCCTGCACGCCGCATTCCTCGCAGGCGATGGGATCGGGCACGTCCACCTGGAAGTGCATTTCGTCGTCGGTTGATTTGCAGCCCAGTACTTGGTATTGCGGCAGGTGAAGGATGTTGTCGGGAAGTTCGGTCATGGTGTTGTATAGGCGTAGGTGTCAGTCAGATCCATCCGACTCGGCATTGGTGTTTGCTTTTTTACCCAACAAGCTGCTGGAAACGAAAAGTAAGGCACCGAGGACAATTGCAATATCAGCCAGGTTGAAGGCCGGCCAATGCCAGTCTCGCCAATAGAAATCAAAGGAATCCACAACATAGCCGCGAAAGACCCGGTCAATCAGGTTGCCCATGGCGCCACCGAGGATAAGACTGTAAGCGATGGCTTCTCCTTTATGACGATTTTCAAGGATCAGCTTGATCAGAAAAATCGAGACCACTACCGCGATTCCGATAAAAAAGTAGCGCTGCCAGCCTCCACCATTCGCAAAAAGACTGAATGCGGCACCGGTGTTCCATAGGTGCACCCAGTTAAAGAACGGGGTCACCGAAACATACTCGCCATAGGCCATTGATTGCTGCACCAGCCACTTTACAGCCTGATCAGACGCTGCCAGCAGGCCCGATATGGACAATAGGGCATACGGCGAGAGCTTTTTGCCAATAATGAGCATTATTTAACCCTTCAACGCCAAAATGCGTCTGGCACCGTTAAGTACAATGCCCCCCGCGATGGTGCCGATAATCAGATCCGGATAATTGGAACCGGTCCACGCGACCAGGGCGCCGGCGGTGATGACCCCCAGGTTGATCACCACGTCGTTGGCCGAGAATATCCAGCTTGCCTTCATGTGCGCCCCGCCTTCCCGATGTTTGGATATGAGCAGCAGACAACTGGTATTGGCAATCAATGCGACGAATGCGATAGCCATCATCACCAGCGATTCAGGCTCACTACCGAATACAAAGCGTCTCACCACCTCTACGAGCACGCCCACAGCCAAGATCAGTTGCAGTACACCAGCAAGATGCGCGGCACGTACCTGCATTTTCACGCTATGTCCAACCGCATAAAGGGCAAGCCCGTACACCGCCGCATCGGCAAAATTGTCCAGGGATTCTCCAATCAGGCCGGTGGACCGGGCGATCAGACCGGCAGTCATTTCCACCACGAACAGAAGTGCATTGATGCCGAGCAACCAGCGCAGGGTCCCGGATTCTTGCTTAGCAGAAGCTGCCGAAAACTCGGCGGCCTTGATGGTCTCCGGATTTGCAGCGACGGTTTCCTGAAGCGAGGCGCCTAGCCCCAAGGTCTTCAGTTTCGAGGTGACGGGCTCGACCTCGCCGTCATGCACGACCTTCAGCCGGCGGTTCGACAAGTCGAAGGACAGCGCCCGAATCTCCTCAAAGCCGTTCAGGGCTAGGCGAATCATTCGTTCTTCTGATGGACAGTCCATCTTCGGCACGGCATAAACACTGACCCATCTCCCTGGCGCCTCGGAGGAGGCCTGTATATCGGTATCCGCTGCGGACGTTGCATCACCGCCACAGGCGCCACCACAGGATTTGCTCATGATACGACTCCACTTGAACAATGTTGTGGTACCATTTTAAACTATAAAGCTACTATAAGGTCAATAGAGTAAAGAATCCGTTGGGGAGGAGGCTGATGCGCATTGGTCAGTTGGCGCAGTTGGTAGGGGTCGAAACACAGACGATCCGCTTCTATGAACAGCAGGGCTTGTTGCCGCCGCCTGATCGGCAGGACAACGGTTACCGTGTCTATACCGAGAAGCATGGTGAGGGGCTGGCCTTCATCCGTCGCTGCAGAATCCTGGGCCTGTCACTGGCTGAGATTCACGAACTACAGAGCTATCAGGACGACCCTCATCAGCCTTGTACCGCCGTCAACGCCTTGCTCGATGATCACATCTCTCATGTGCGGTCGCAGATAACCGCTCTGCAAGCGCTTGAGAAACAACTCGTTTCACTGAGAGCGAGTTGCAACGATGACCGGGAAGTTGAGGCGTGTGGGGTTCTTGCTGGAATTAGCGAAGGAAACATGCACCAGCAGTAGGTGAAGCATCAACCAGATAATCCGATGAGATGCCGGTCTGTCTCACTCTCATGCAAAGGTAAGATCAACCATTTAATCCGCTTACCCCGAATTTTCTTTATAGGTATTTGGAATGAATAATCTTTTAATATAAACATCCCTGGTCTACCAATAGTGATGATAGCGGACAGTGATGTAGTCCCTTAAACAGACAGTAGTTGTATCTCCAGATAAGAGATAAGGTTGAATATATGTGTAACACAGGTGCTAATTCTGAGGTGACCGAGATCTTGTTAGGGCAATAAGCCCGTAAGTGTCAGACTCATCAGGAGAAAATCGCCATTATCCAGCAGACGATGGAGTAGGGGTATGAATGTCTCCTACGTAGCCCACCAACATGGTAACCATTCAGCCGTCTGACAGGGCAGATGCTGTACCCGGCGTAATGACGAAGTTGACGCAGGGATACAGTCTGACATCCTCAATATCATCAGTGACATGCCGAGTTACGGTTATCGTCGCGTACAGGTTACCGGACATACCGGTGCAGTGGCTGACGGATAATGGTTCAGCGTATACTGCACATGAAACGCGGAAGTTCGCAGTTCGTCAGAGAGTTGAATCTTGAGCCATGCACAACAGTGGTGAGCAGCCCGGAAATCAACGAAATAGCAGAAAGCTTCGTGAAGATGATAAAACGGGACTACATCGGAATCATGTCGAATCCGGACAGCCAGGCTGCGGTGATGAATTCGGCAGTGGCGTTCATTCATTACAACAAACGTCATCCGCATAGTGCTCTGGGATATCAGTCAACACAGGAATATATACACAGAAATCTATCGCAATCGTAAGAGAGTAAAAATATCTGGATATATAGGGTCAAATATAGGAATAATTTCACGACATACAGCAGGAGTAAAAAATGTTACGTGGATCCGAAAGAGAAACCGCTTTATCAAAACTTAAAAAAGCAACTGACCGTTATGAGATTCAGGCAAAAGGGACGCAGGAAGAGATTACAAATCTATTCCTTTTGCGTCAGAAATGCAGTGAAAACTTATTACACACGTCGAAAACTATGTGAGTCAACTGGCAAATAAACCAAAAGAATTCGATAAATCCTGGAGTGAACTAAAAGCAGAAATTGTTGAGTTCGACAATGTTGTCGAAAAACTAGAGGAGGAATATCGCACATCGCACGTTGGTAAAGGGACTGCAACGGCGGGAGTTGCTGTCGGAGCCGGTGTTACAGCATTTGCACGGCTTTGTTGAATAAATCAGATTTCGGGTAAGTCTCCCCCGTAGCGGGTTGTGTTTTCAGGCAATACGCACGCTTTCAGGCATACCTGCTTTCGTCATTTTGTTCAGCGCTCGTACCAGGGCCATAGCCTCCGCAACCTGACCATCGTAGTCACGCAGCGTCAGTGAACCCCCGAACAGCTGTTTTACCCGGTACATCGCCGTTTCCGCTATCGAGCGACGGTTGTAATCTGTTGTCCATTTCCACCGCGCATTACTCCCGGTCATTCGCTGATTAGCCACTGCACGGTTACGGTCTGCATATTCACCGGGCCAGTAACCCGCACCTTTTCGGGGAGGGATAAGCGCGCTGATTTTCTTACGCCGCAGTTCATCGTGACATAGCCGGGTATCGTAATGGAGTTGCCCCCGCTAAAACGGACACGGCTAATTTATAGCTAGTAGCGAACTTCTGTACTCTCTTGGTGACTGCATTTTCAGCCCTTTATGAGGATGCCAGTTATTATAGTCTTCCATCCATTCCGTCAGTTTTTCCATTACGGTCACCGCATCCGGCAGGTCATTCACATACACGTAGTCACGCTTGAACGTTTTCACGAACGATTCAGCCATCTCATTGCTCTCCGGACTACGCACCGGCGTCGTACACACGATGAACCCGAGTGAGGCAGCGAACGTCCTTGTGGCGTCCGCTATGTAGCAACTGCCGTTATCAGTCAGCCACTCAACTGCGTGTGGCAGGTAAAGCGTATTTCCAAAGCGCTTTTCTACACTCTCATTTGGTTTTATTGGTGCCGTAGTTATTTTTGTTGATATTCCTGCAAAGCAAAAAATTGCAGCGGGCATAGCTTGTATCCTAGTGCTTTTCGTCGGCTATCTTTGGTTGTGGTTCAGAGCAAATGGCTTGAGGGAAATCAATCTGACTATAGAGGAAAGTACAGTTGTTATTAAAACAGGGGATATCTTTAAGCAGGAAGGTTTGAAAGTTATAGCTTTTAATGAATACTTTGACACTCAAGTTGATGAACGAATCATTGCTCAAGCCAGCCTTAATGGTAAATTCATTAGAGAATACTGTGATTGCTCTGTTAGTGAATTAGATGCATATATAGAAAATTATCGATTTGATTCGGATGAAATAAAAGAAATCAATGCGGATCGGCCTGAAGGTAAAAAACAAAAATTTGAGATTGGTACCATATGCGTCTACCATGATTACATACTTACCGCGCTATCTAAATTCAACAGACACAATGAAGCGTATCTCACCATGCCCGAGTATCTTGGGTTTTTAATAAATTTTTGGGACAAAGTGAATCGTGTTTACGCTCAGAAAAGCGTTTCTGTACCAATCTTTGGGTCCGGGCTCACCAGAATTAAAGGTCATAAAATTATCGATGAGCAAGATCTCCTAAAGATCATGCTTTGGACTTTTAGGATAAGCGAGATGCGATTTAAACACCCTGCGAAATTGACAATAATGATCCATGAAGGGAAGATTGATAAAGTCAATCTTTTAGAATTAAAGACTGCAAGAAATGGCTTGTAGTTAAATTAATGATGGAGGCCTAAGTAATGGCCTTCATCATTTAAATGCGATTGACAATCCATTCAATTGCACCAGAAGTACGAATCCATGGTTTTATATTGCTATTGACATAATCAATGGCCTCGTCCATTCCACCTAACGTAATATATCCACTGTTAGACTTAGGTTGCAATCTGCACTTTGATAACAAGCCGGGAATGTGTTTATTAGAATCAATCGCAGTTCTAGCGATATCATCGGCATCAGGGGATGACTGTCTGTAGGCGAGGAGGGCGCGTGTATACTGGAGATACGGGCGCACATCTTCTGAATAATCATCCAGTAGTAAGGTCAGCTCATCCACCATTTCCAGTTCGAGATAATAACCAGTTAATAAATGGCGAATCCCCTGGTTGTCGTTCGGGTTGAGCTTGAGCATTTCGCGGCAATGAGCCATGGCTGGGTAGAAATTACCGGACTCCCATAAGGCATCAGCCAAAGCTGCTTTTGCTCTCATATATGGACGTGTTTCGACAAATCCCCAGAAACGTCCTGCGAACTCCTGAAAATCCTCGCCAAGAGCAATGCTGGCTGCGTACAAAGCCGTCTCCAGATTCCCAATTTTTGACTCAGGAGGTTCTTGAGATATCTCGCAGTAGAATGAGTATGCGTCAGCACAGAGCGGGGATTTCTTGATAGCTTTTCTGATGAGTTTCAGCACAACGTCCAGGTCATCAGTTTCCCAGGCATCAAACATGAACTCCTGAGCCGCAGCCAGATCCAGATGTAATTGCTCAGAACTGACAGCATTTTTATACAAATCAACGCGTTTTTTAGTCGGGAATTTAATCATCTCAAGTATCCTTTTGGGTGCTCACTGTTCCGGTACTTTGCAGCACTGATGGTCGATTCTATCGCTTTGAACTTGCCACAAACAAGCTCGGGTCTACCAGAACGGGATTGATAGCCCGGAGCTGTTCCTGGACGCGCACCTGAGCCTTACGGCTGGGCGATTTTTTGCTTCGTTCCCGTTTACCTTCGCTTTCCCGCTCATCCTGCTTTACCTGAGCCAGTCTGAGTACTGTCCCGAGACGTTTGTTATCAACAATCTGCCCCTGGTCGACACAGGCCAGCTTATCAAATGCCTGGCACTTAAGGCTCCGGTGCCCATAGTGGAAGGCGAGGGTGCCATCGGGATAATCCAGTACTTTAATTTTTTCACCGGCAAGACGGCTATTTTCTTCTGTTGGGTCCATGAGATAAAGGATCTTATCGTACTGGAAGGTCAGTGATTTCGACACGGTACGAACATCATGCCAGGCAAAGATGTCTCTTAATTCATCGGGGCTTTCCTGCACCGGACGATGTAAATCTTTGGGGAACCTGGCCGGACGTGAGAATCGGCGGTTAAAGTCTGCAATGAAAGTGGCAAGCCAGGCATTTGCTGCCTCAATGCCGGTAATACCTTCCAGACGCATTTCTTTGATCAGTCGATCCTGAAGAGTCTGATTCGCACGTTCCACGCGGCCTTTAGCTTCAGAGCTGTTGGCACAGATAAGCTCGATTGCCAGGTCATAAAGCACACGTCCGAACTGGGTAACAGTGGTATTGCGATTCTCTGGACCACTGACGCGAAATATTGCGTGTTTGTCACTGTACAGTGATACCGGCTTCCCATGCTGCTCAATGTATTCCCGGGTAGCCAGCATGTAGTCAAAGGCTGTTTCTGATTCGCTGAACCGCAAATGCATCAGACGGCCGGTGGCATCATCGATAAAGACCAGCAGGCAGCATTTTGGTGCACGGCCTTCAAACCAGTCATGGTGGGAGCCGTCGATCTGGATCAGTTCCCCCAGGCAATCACGTCGATGCCGGGGTTGATAAACCCGTGACTTGCGTCGGGCATGTGGGATCCAGATTCCGTCAGACGTCATCCAGTTGCGGACGGTCTCGATTGAAAGCCGGATATTATGGCGCTCTCTGAGCTTTTCTGCGGCCAGTGTGGGTCTAAAGTCACTGTAGTTTTCACGTATCAGCGTGAGTACACGCATTTTGAGAGATTCGGTCAGCCGACGGTTGCTGGGTTTACCGCGTTTGCGGCTGACAAGTCCTTCAGCACCTGAAACCCGGTAACGATTAATAAGCCGTTGCGCCTGACGTTCTGAAATGCCAAGCTGTGATGCTGCATCACGACGGCGCAGACGCTTTTCACAAACTGCCTGTATCACCGGTAAACGGTGGATCTCTTTATCTGACATGGTCACCAACATGCGTTGAGTCCCTTAGAATTGCATTCAGTTTAGCTTACTCTAAGGTGACATTTCTATCTGGATAAAAGGGAGTGCGGACGAATTCCTGGACCTTCAGGGGTTAATTTATGCATTCATACGAGGACCGGATCCGGGCCGTCGAACTCTATTACCGGTACGGAAAGAAAGCCTCCGTTGTCGTCATGGAGCTGGGATATCCTTCCACAAAACAGCTGGGCCGTTGGGTTCGGATTTATGAAGAGAAGGGCGATTTACCCAGGGAATTAAAGCCAAGAGAACGCTATTCACGGACACAGAAAATTGCTGCTGTTGAGCATTATCTTACTCACGGTGGTTGCCTGTCGCACACTCGCCGAGCCATCGGCTACCCCAGTAACGAAATTCTAAAGCGCTGGATTGAAGAGTTTTACCCAAATGCGCGTCCCCTGGTCATTCGCTCAGGCACAAACAAATGCTTCAGCCCGGAAGAGAGGTCTCAGGCCGTCCGGGAACTCTGTAACCGACGTGGAACCGCGCGTAAAGTTGCACAAAGCATAGGCGTCAGCGTCCCGGTCCTGTACAAATGGAAGAAAGACCTTATCAGTGACGAGGCTTATCAATCCATGCGTAAACGAAAGGCAGCCCCTCAAGATAAAAATCAGGATGCTTTACTCGGTGAAATCCAGCGACTCAGGCAGCAGGTTCATCAGCTGCAGCTCGAACGTGACATACTGACAAAGGCGAATGAACTGATAAAAAAAGATCTGGGCATCAGCTTTCTGACACTGAAAAACAGGGAGAAAACCCTGATAGTTGATGCCCTTAAGAAAAAGTACCCCGTTGCTGAGTTGCTAAGCGTTCTGCAACTTGCCCGCAGCTGTTATTTTTACCACAAAGCCAGCAAACGTCTGTGCGATAAGTATGCGGAAATACGCGTGATCATGGCCGATATCTTTGAGGAGAATTACCGCTGTTACGGCTACCGGCGCCTTCACGCGATGCTTCGCGGTAACAACAGGGTTATTTCTGAAAAGGTTGTCCGCAGACTGATGGCAGAAGAGCAGCTCGTTGTTAAGCGCACCAGGCGGCGACGATACAACTCTTACTGTGGCGAAATCGGCCCGGCACCGGAAAATTTACTCGCCCGGGATTTTAGTTCCTGCAGGCCAAATGAGAAGTGGCTGACCGATATTACGGAGTTCCAGCTTCCGGCTGGAAAAGTCTATCTGTCGCCGGTTATCGACTGCTTTGATGGCCAGGTTGTAAGCTGGTCGATAGGAACACGCCCGGACGCGACGCTGGTGAATACGATGCTCGATGAAGCACTCGATACGCTCAACGAACATGATAAACCGGTAATACACAGCGATCGTGGTGGCCATTACCGGTGGCCGGGCTGGCTCGATCGTATCAACACATCCGGACTTATAAGGTCCATGTCGCGCAAAGGATGCTCGTCGGATAATGCTGCGTGTGAAGGCTTCTTCGGGCGTATCAAAAACGAAATGTTCTATGGCAGAAACTGGACTGGTATCACGCTGGAAAAATTTATCTGCTTCCTGGACAGGTACATACGCTGGTATAACGAGAAACGTATCAAGCTATCATTAGGTGCAATGAGTCCGGTGAAGTACCGGCAGCATCTTGGGATCACAACATAACAGTCCAGGAAAACATCCGCAGCCCCAAAAGTGACATTACTAAATGGTTATAACAATACATGTCAAGGCTCAATTGAAATGTCCGTTATCCAGCTCAATTAAAATGACCACTTTGATCTCTCATTCTCTTTACTGAT
>NZ_CAXSXW010000029.1:0-19629 GCF_964241505.1 Klebsiella sp. Q11 | reverse complement strand
ACAATGCACCAGACCATCATTTCCAGAGGAAGGCGCCGTTTGCGTAACGTGACAGTGCCGGACTCTTCAAGGCAGCGTGAAATCAGTTCCGGGTCAAGATAATCGCCCAGAGAAGTCAGAGGGTTACGCAGAGAATCGTAACGGGATACCAGATCTAGAGCCTGTCCAATGTGCATAAAAAAATCCGGAAAAGGGTGAGCCTTTCCGGATTCTTACACAGCCACTGGATCGATCAACCGATCCTTAACTGATCGGCATTACAACGCAGGTTGCCCTTTTTCGTGTTTGCCCCCTCTCCCGCCGGGAGAGGGCTGTAGCCCGGCGCAGGCATTCATGCGGCATCAGGCCGCAGAAGGCCTATCCCTGCTCGCCCATCATCTCTTTCACCAGCTCAACGCAGCGCAGGAAGCGGGCATCGTAATCGGCCTCTTTCACATGCACAAAATCTATCTCATTCTCTTTGAGCAACGACACCAGCATCGTCTGAAACTCCTTGCGGTCTACCGAGCTGCCAAGACTACGTAAACCGTCGGCCACCCACGGCGTGTTGTTTTCCAGCAGGATGACCAGGTCAAAACGATATTCGTCGATCAGCGCCTGAACAAAGGGATGTTCCCGCCCCTCGTACTTGAGACAGAACGCCTGGGTGCTGACAAAGTCCGTGTCGATGAACGCCACCTTGTTGGCATATTTCACCGCGAAATCAATATATTGCGCGTGACCGAGGGCAATTTTGTCATAGTCGGAGTATTGCAGCGCCATCTCATCGCCGCCGAGGTGCGAAAAGACGTAGTCGCGGCCATATTCCCAGGCGCTGGTAGTATTAAAGATATTGGATAGCTTATTCACCAGCGTCGACTTACCGCTCGACTCACCGCCGAGAATCGCCACCGTGCGCACGAAAAACGGCTTCACTTCGGTAGGAATATATTCCCAGTAGCGGAACGGGTTTTCACGAATCTGTCCGCCGCTGATGTTCATAAAGGTGCGTTTAGGATCGATGAGTACGGTTTCAATTCCCAGATGATCCAGATACTGCGGCGCGTCGCCCTCTTCCGAGGTGTAGATCCAGTTAGGCTCAATGCCCTTCTCGTTCATAAAGGCGCGGATCCCGCGGCTCCAGACGTCCCAGCCGTGCGGATAGGGTTCCATTCCCTCTTCATTGAAGGCGTGGATGCGGATGTTCTTCTGGTATTTGAAGGTTTGCAGCAGCCAGCGCAGGCGGTCAGGTACGGTCGGCTGCTGCGACATCGCGCTCTTTTCAAACAGCTCACGGTCACGGGGATCGTCGTAGCCCATAATGATATGCAGCTCATCGACCTGGCTACAGGCGCGCTGAATCAAGTAGATGTGCCCGGTATGCAGCGGGTAAAACTTACCAAAGACCACGCCAACGCTTTTTTGTCGACGCGGAAACTCCAGCCCGAGAAACCGGTGCAGCGCTTCCAGCTTCTGCGCGCTGGGGCTTTTAATTTTCGCGTTCAGCAGCTGGCTCAGATAGCCTTTTGTCATCCCGCTGGCGTCAGCTACCTGCTGTAGCGTACACCCCTTCTGCTTAATGGCGCTTTTTAAATAGTCAAATGACGACATAGCGAGTCTCCTTTTCACTTATTATAAGTCGTCAAAGACGCTAAGTGCGTCCGCAAGCTTTTTCACGCCAAAGATTTGCATCCCTTCCGGCGCTTTTTTCGGCACATTCGCTGCCGGAACAATCGCCCGACGAAAGCCATGCTTAGCCGCTTCTGAAATACGCTCCTGGCCGCTCGGCACCGGGCGAATTTCACCTGCGAGACCCACTTCGCCAAAAACCACCAGGTCCTGGGGCAGCGGACGGTCGCGCAGGCTGGAAACCATCGCCAGCAGCAGCGCCAGATCGGCGCTGGTTTCGGTGACCTTCACCCCACCAACCACGTTGACGAAGACGTCCTGGTCGGCCATCTGCAGACCGCCGTGACGATGCAGAACCGCCAGCAGGATCGCCAGACGGTTCTGCTCCAGCCCCACCGCCACGCGGCGCGGGTTGGACATCATCGAGTGATCGACCAGCGCCTGGATCTCCACCAGCAGCGGTCGCGTGCCTTCCCAGACCACCATCACCGAACTACCGGAAGTCACTTCGTCCCCGCGGCTCAAAAAGATGGCCGAGGGGTTGCTCACTTCACGTAGACCCTGCTCGGTCATGGCGAATACGCCCAGCTCGTTGACCGCGCCGAAGCGGTTTTTATGGCTGCGCAGGGTGCGGAAACGAGAGTCGGCGTCGCCGTCGAGCAGCACGGAGCAGTCGATACAATGCTCCAGCACTTTCGGCCCGGCCAGCGAGCCGTCTTTGGTAACGTGGCCGACCATGACGATAGCCACGCCGCGCGTCTTGGCAAAGCGCGTTAAATAGGCCGCCGTTTCGCGCACCTGGGCCACACTCCCCGGCGACGACTGCACGTCGGCCATATGCATTACCTGGATGGAGTCGATAACCATCAGCTGCGGCTTTTCTTCATCGGCAATCTGGCAAATCTGCTCAATGCTGGTTTCTGACAGCATATTCAGATTGGCCGTCGGCAGGCCTAAACGGTGAGCGCGCATCGCCACCTGCTGAAGCGACTCTTCCCCGGTGACGTAGAGCGTTTTCATGCCTTCGGCGAGCTTACACAGGGTTTGCAGCAGCAGCGTCGACTTACCCGCGCCGGGATTGCCGCCGATCAGAATCGCGCTCCCCGGCACCACGCCGCCGCCGAGCACACGGTCAAACTCTTTAAACCCGGTAGAAAAACGCGGCAGTGCTTCCAGGCTGATATCGGAGAGCTTCTGCACTTTCGACACGCCGGCATTACCGGCATACCCTGACAAGCGTTCGTTTCTTGCCACCTGCGGCGAAGCGGCAATGCGCATCTCGGTTATGGTATTCCAGGCATGACAGGCGCTGCACTGCCCCTGCCAGCGCGGATAATCCGCACCGCATTCATTACAGACAAATGCGCGTTTTGGAGCTTTCGCCACGTTAACCTCTTACTTTTGATTCATGCTGCCGGAGAGAATACAGAATACCCCCATCAGGTCAGCGTGGCGGATTGTCACTTCCGCCAGTTCATTAACTTTTGGCTTAGCATGATAGGCAATGCCGAGCCCTGCCGCTTTAATCATCGGCAGATCGTTTGCGCCATCGCCAATGGCGACGGTTTGCGCCGGCGGGATCTCATACTTTTCCGCCAGTTTACGCAGCGTATTGGCTTTATATTTCGCATCGACAATATCGCCGATGACGTTGCCGGTCAGCTTACCGTCCCTGATCTCCAGTTCGTTGGCGAACACCGCGTCGAGATGCAGCTTGTCGCGCAGATATTCGGCAAAGAAGGTGAAGCCGCCGGAGGCGATCGCCACCTTCCAGCCAAGCGTTTCCAACTTCAGCACCAACTGGGTCAACCCCGGCATCAGCGGTAGCGTTTCGCGCACCTGCAGCAGAATGCTGGCATCGGCATCTTTCAGGGTCGCCACGCGCTGGCGCAGGCTGGCGGTGAAATCAAGTTCGCCGCGCATCGCGCGCTCGGTCACTTCCGAGACCAGCTCGCCGGTCCCGGCCAGTTTGGCGATTTCATCGATACACTCAATTTGAATCGCCGTCGAGTCCATATCCATGACCAGTAAGCCCGGCGTACGTAAATGCGGGATTTTGCCCAGCGGCGCCACGTCAAACCCGGCCTCATGGGCCAGACGGGTGGCACGAAGCGTAAGGGAGCCCGCCAGCCGCATCACCTGGTAGTCGTCAACCGCCCAGGAGGCGACGATAACCAGCGCCGCGCCCAGCTCGCGCTGCCACTCGGTCAGACGATGCTTGTTAATGCCGCGACCATACAGCAGCCAACCGCTGCGTCCGGCATGATAGTCCAACGGCATGACCTCATCACCGCTCAGGGAAAGCGGCAATCCAGGCCACAGGGAAACATCTTCAGGCAGGTCGCACCAGGTCAAACTGTTTGGCATCACGGCTCCACATAACTTCATTCAGGCGAGGAAAATAACGCATGAGGCTACCTTGTAACCAGCGCTTCTGGCAACATTAAGCTGCAAATTTTCAAAGGTGGAATATGGTACGCGCAAAACTTAAATTCCGGCTGCATCGCGCGGTGATTGTTCTGATCTGTCTCGCGCTCCTCGTCGCCCTTATGCAGGGGGCCTCATGGTTCAGCCAGAACAGCCAGAAGCAGCGCAATCCGCAGCTGGAAGAACTGGCCCGCACGCTCGCCCAGCAGGTCACGCTCAACCTGGCGCCGCTGATGCGTAGCGAAACGCCCGACGAAAAGCGGATTAGCCAGCTGCTGGATCAGCTTACCCATAAAAGCCGGATCCTCGACGCCGGCGTATATGACGAACAGGGCGACCTGGTGGCGCGTTCCGGCGAAAGCGTCGAGGTACGCGATCGGCTGGCGCTGGACGGTAAAAAAGCCGGCGGCTACTTCAACCAGCAAATCGTCGAACCTGTTGAGGGTAAAAACGGCCCGCTCGGCTACCTGCGCCTGACGCTGGATACCCATACCCTGGCCACCGAAGCGCAGCAGGTCGATAATACCACCAATATCCTGCGTCTGATGCTGCTGCTATCTCTGGCCATCGGCGTCGTCCTGACGCGCACCCTGCTGCAGGGTAAACGTACCCGCTGGCAGCAATCGCCTTTCCTGCTCACCGCCAATAAGCCGGTGCAGGATGAAGATAAAGATGAATCAGAATAAGGAAATCGCCATGTCAACGCTGCGCCTGCTGCTCTCCGACTCTTACGACCCCTGGTTCAATCTGGCGGTTGAGGAGTCTATTTTTCGCCAGATGCCCGCGACTCAACGGGTGCTGTTTCTGTGGCGCAATGCCGATACGGTGGTCATTGGCCGCGCGCAGAACCCGTGGAAAGAGTGCAACACCCGACGTATGGAAGAAGATAACGTGCGCCTGGCCCGTCGCAGCAGCGGCGGCGGCGCGGTATTCCACGATCTGGGCAATACCTGCTTTACCTTTATGGCCGGCAAACCGGAGTACGATAAAACCGTTTCCACAAATATCGTGCTGACGGCGCTGAATGCGCTGGGCGTAGCGGCGGAAGCCTCGGGCCGCAACGATCTGGTGGTCAAAACCGCCGAAGGCGACCGCAAGGTCTCCGGTTCCGCCTATCACGAAACGATGGATCGCGGCTTTCACCACGGTACGCTGCTGCTGAACGCCGATTTAAGCCGCCTGGCCAACTACCTCAATCCCGATAAGAAGAAGCTGCAGGCCAAAGGCATTACCTCCGTGCGCGGACGGGTAGCCAATCTGGTCGAGCTGCTGCCGGGCATTACCCATCAGCAGGTTTGCGAAGCGATTCAGGAGGCGTTCTTCGCCCATTACGGCGAGCGCGTGGAGGCCGAAGTGATCTCTCCGGAGAAAATGCCGGACCTGCCGAATTTTGCCGCGACCTTTGCCCGCCAGAGCAGCTGGGAGTGGAACTTTGGCCAGGCTCCGGCCTTCAGCCATCTGCTGGATGAACGTTTTACCTGGGGCGGCGTAGAGCTCCATTTCGACGTCGAAAAAGGCCATATCACGCGCACGCAGATTTTTACCGACAGCCTCAACCCGGCGCCGCTGGAAGCGCTGGCCGCCAGGCTGCAGGGATGCCTCTACCGCGCGGATATGCTGCAGCAGGAGTGCGATGCATTACTCGTGGATTTCCCGGAGCAGGAGAAAGCGCTGCGGGAGCTCTCGGCATGGATTGCCGGCGCGGTACGCTAACGTGCGGTCACCCCGGCCCTCTCCCATAGGGAGAGGGCGGAAGAGATGATTACTCTTTATCGCCCAGCAGAACGGATTCCAGCGCGATTTTAATCATGTCGTTGAAGGTCGTCTGACGTTCAGCGGAGCTGGTCTGCTCGTGGGTACGGATGTGGTCGGAGACCGTGCAGATGGTCAGCGCTTTCGCACCAAATTCCGCCGCGACGCCGTAGATGCCGGCCGCTTCCATTTCCACGCCCAGGATGCCGTATTTTTCCATCACGTCGAACATTTCGCCGCCGTCCGGCGCATAGAACAGGTCAGCGGAGAAAATGTTGCCCACGCGAGCGTCAACGCCCAGCGCTTTTGCCGCGTCAACCGCGTTACGCACCATGCCAAAGTCGGCAATCGCCGCAAAGTCGTGGTCCTTAAAACGCATACGGTTAACTTTAGAGTCGGTGCAGGCACCCATGCCGATAACCACATCGCGCAGCTTAACGTCCATACGCACCGCGCCGCAGGAGCCGACGCGAATGATTTTTTTGACGCCGAAGTCGGTGATCAGCTCTTTTGCGTAAATGGAGCAGGACGGGATCCCCATGCCGTGACCCATAACGGAAATTTTGCGGCCTTTGTAGGTACCGGTGAAGCCCAGCATACCGCGCACGTTATTCACTTCGCGGACATCTTCAAGGAACGTTTCTGCAATGTGCTTCGCGCGCAGCGGGTCGCCAGGCATCAGCACAACGTCAGCGAAATCGCCCATTTCTGCGTTAATGTGTGGAGTAGCCATCGTTAAATCCTTCTGAATGTTTTACCTGATGGCGGCTATGCCTAATCAGGTCGACAAAAAAGGCCCGGCGAGCGAGGCTCACCGGGCAAATAATCACAGCATGTTTTTGCCGTATTCCATCGGAGACGTACCGAAGTACGTTGCCAGGGTCTGGCCAATATCGGCGAAGGTTTCGCGGTGACCCAGCGAACCCGGCTTCACTTTCGGGCCATAGATCAGCACCGGAATGTGCTCGCGGGTATGGTCGGTACCGGTCCAGGTCGGGTCGCAGCCGTGGTCGGCGGTCAGGATCAGAATGTCATCTTCCCCGACCAGTTCCATCAGCTCCGGCAGACGGCGGTCGAACAGCTCCAGCCCTGCGGCATAGCCTGCAACGTCGCGGCGGTGGCCCCAGGAAGAGTCGAAGTCCACGAAGTTGGTGAAGACGATGGTCTCGTCTCCCGCTTCTTTCATCTCTTTGATGGTGGCGTCAAACAGCGCATCCAGGCCGGTCGCCTTCACCTTTTTGGTAATACCGCAGTTGGCGTAGATATCGGCGATTTTACCCACCGATACAACCTGGCCCTTTTTCTCGTCGACCAGCTTCTGCAGCACCGTCGGCGCCGGCGGCTCAACGGCCAAATCGTGGCGGTTACCGGTGCGCTGGAAGTTGCCGGCTTTGTCGCCGATAAACGGACGCGCGATAACGCGACCGATGTTGTAGCCGCCTTCGGTCAGCTCTTCACGCGCGATTTCACACAGCTCGTACAGCTTATCGAGACCAAAGGTCTCTTCATGACAGGCAATCTGGAATACCGAGTCAGCGGAGGTATAGAAAATCGGCTTGCCGGTTTTCATATGCTCTTCGCCCAGCTGGTCGAGGATAACGGTACCGGAAGAGTGGCAGTTGCCGAGGTAGCCCGGCAGGTTTGCGCGCTTAACCAGTTTATCCAGAAGTTCCTGCGGGAAGCTGTTTTCATGCTCGGGGAAGTAGCCCCAGTCAAACAGAACCGGCACGCCGGCGATTTCCCAGTGGCCTGACGGGGTGTCTTTACCGGAAGAGAGCTCATGCGCCCATGCGTAGGCGCCGATAACGTCCGCGCTGCCGTCCATACCGGCGGCAATTTTACCGGTAGAACCCTCATGGGCTTTAACCAGCCCCAGACGGGTCAGATTCGGTAGATTGAGCGGGCCTTTGCGGCCGTTGTCAGCCTCGCCTTTGGCACAGGCTTCTGCAATATGGCCCATGGTGTCTGAACCGACGTCGCCAAAGCGATCGGCGTCTTCAGTCGCACCGATGCCGAATGAGTCCAGCACCATAATAAATGCACGTTTCATATTATTCTCCGTACCTTTTGCGCTGCAAAAAAGCGATCAGATCAGTATATAACTATTCGGTGATACGACGATAGACCGTCGGCGTCATTTCAGGCGCTTTATCGTCAAGTTTAATGGCCGCTTTCACGGCTTTGGCCGCTTCCTGCCAGCTGTTTTCATCTTTAGCATGGATAACCGCCAGCGGCTGCTGCGCGTCGATACGCGCGCCGAGGCGAACCACGTCGGTGAAACCGACGCTGTAATCAATCAGATCCGATGCCTGACGGCGACCGCCGCCCATTGACACCACCGCCATGCCCAGCGCGCGGGTGTCCATTTCGGCGACAAACCCTTCGCCTTCGGCATAGACGGCTTTGCTCAGCATCGCGGCCGGCAGATACTTATCGTAGTTTTCCACGAAGTCGTTCGGCCCTTTTTGCGCCGCCACCATCCGGCCGAAGACTTCTGCGGCTTTACCGTTATCCAGCACCGCCTGTAGCTTCGCCCGCGCGTCGGCGTCATTCTGCGCCAGCTTGCCGGAAATCAGCATCTCGACGCACAGCGCCATCGTCACCTCAAGCAGCCGCGGATTGCGGTACTCGCCGGTGAGGAACTGCACGGCTTCACGCACTTCCACCGCATTACCGGCGCTGGAAGCCAGCACCTGGTTCATATCGGTTAACAGCGCCGTCGTCCGCACGCCGGCGCCGTTGGATACCCCGACGATCGCTTCGGCCAGCGCGGCGGAAAGCTCATAAGTAGGCATAAAGGCGCCGCTGCCGACTTTGACATCCATCACCAGCGCGTCCAGGCCTTCCGCCAGCTTCTTGGCGAGAATGGAGGCGGTGATCAGCGGGATAGAGTCCACCGTTGCGGTGATATCGCGCGTGGCGTAAAAACGTTTGTCCGCCGGCGCCAGAGAGCTGGTCTGCCCGATAATCGCGACGCCGACATCTTTAATGATTTCACGGAAGCGGCTATCGTCCGGGAAAATATCGAACCCAGGAATCGCTTCCAGCTTGTCGAGCGTACCGCCGGTGTGCCCGAGACCGCGCCCCGAGATCATCGGGACATAGCCGCCGCAGGCCGCGACCATCGGCCCCAGCATCAGCGAGGTCACATCGCCTACGCCGCCGGTAGAGTGTTTATCGACGATCGGGCCATTGAGGTTAAGACTCTTCCAGTCGAGAACGGTCCCTGAATCCCGCATCGCCATGGTCAGCGAAACGCGTTCCGGCATAGACATATCGTGGAAAAAAATGGTCATCGCCAGCGCGGCGATCTGCCCTTCTGAGATGGTGTTGTCGCGGATGCCGTTGATGAAAAAACGAATCTCTTCATCGCTCAGCGCATGACCATCACGTTTTTTACGAATAATTTCTTGTGCGAGAAACAAGATAACCTCCCGAGGAAAGAGTCAAAGACCAACCACAGGCCGGACAGCATCCGGCCTTGAGGTCAGGCAAATTACGTATTAGTAGCTGCTGGCGCTCTTACCATCGCCGTGACCCAGCGCTTTCAGCAGGCTTGCCAGCAGGCTGGAAGCGCCAAAGCGGTAGTGACGAGAGTCGGCCCAGTCGGCACCGAACAGTTCATCGGCAATAGCGAGGAACTTTTGCGCGTCTTCTGCGCTACGCACGCCGCCCGCCGGTTTGAAGCCGACGCTCTGCTGAACGCCCATATCGCGGATGACTTCCAGCATGATGCGCGCGCTTTCCGGGGTCGCATTGACCGGAACTTTACCGGTAGACGTTTTGATAAAATCGGCACCGGCTTTGATGGCGATTTCAGATGCTTTACGAATCAGCGCTTCTTCTTTCAGCTCACCGGTTTCGATAATCACTTTCAGCAGCACGTTTGCCGCCGCGCAGGCTTCTTTACAGGCTTTCACCAGGTCAAAACCCACCTGTTCGTTGCCGGCAATCAGCGCGCGGTAAGGGAATACGACGTCAACTTCGTCTGCGCCGTAAGCTATCGCCGCGCGGGTTTCCGCCAGCGCAATAGCAATATCATCGTTACCGTGCGGGAAATTGGTCACCGTCGCGATCCGGATATCCGGAGTACCCTGCTCGTTCAGCGTTTTACGCGCGATCGGGATAAAGCGCGGGTAGATGCATACTGCGGCAGTATTCCCTACCGGTGTTTTGGCCTGGTGGCACAGCGCGATCACTTTTTCATTGGTGTCGTCATCGTTCAGGGTGGTCAGGTCCATCAGTTTCAACGCGCGCAGGCTGCTTGCCGTTAAATCAGTCATTTCATACTCCGACGGCGTATTGCCGTATTAAAGTTTGTTCACCTTGCGAGTCTGTTACTATTGTAACATCCCCTCGCCGTTACACTTCGATATACATCACAGTTAATGAAAACTAATTACTAATTTGCATTACTGTAGAGTGATATGAATCACATAATAAATCCCTGTGCATGCCCCCCGAAGGCCAGACTCTCTTTAAGCATAACCAGGAATCTCAGCATCGAGGAAATGTTATTATTGTAACATATCCACGCGGTAAACCTCGATATCAGCGCGGACATTTTGTGCGAAAAAATGCCAGATGCATCATGAGTTATTGATAAATAGATAATTATTAAATGATAGGATTTTAACACGCAGAGGAGAGTTCCCCGCGGCGGCGGTGCCGCGGGGTAGGGTCGTGATTAACGACGGCGCTATAGCGCGAGGAAGACGCCCGCTATCGTGGCGCTCATCAGATTAGACAGCGTCCCCGCCGCCACGGCCCGCATGCCCAGTTGGGCAATTTCCTGGCGACGATTAGGCGCCATGCCGCCCAGTCCGCCAATCAGAATCGCAATGGATGACAGATTGGCAAAACCGCACAGGGCAAACGAGATGATGGCCTTGGTGTGGGTTGAAATCACCTGCAAACCGGCGGCTGCGACCTCGGCGTCGGCTTTCAGGTATTCACCGAAATTCATGTAGGCCACAAACTCGTTGATAATCAGCTTCTGGCCGATAAACGAGCCGGCAACGGTGGCCTCATTCCACGGAACGCCAATCACCCACGCCAGCGGTGAGAAGACCCAGCCGAGGATCATTTGTAGCGACAGGTCTGGATGGTTAAACCAGCCGCCCACGCCGGAGAGAATACCGTTAACCAGGGCAATCAGCGCGATAAACGCCAGCAGCATCGCCCCGACGTTAAGCGCCAGCTGCATCCCGGAAGCCGCGCCGGACGCGGCGGCATCCAGCACGTTCGCCGGCGCCTGCGGATCGGCGTCGTTTTTGTCCATCGCCGGGTTGTCCCGGGGCTGCTCGGTTTCGGGCACGATAATCTTCGCGAACAGCAGGCCGCCCGGCGCCGCCATAAACGAAGCGGCAATCAGGTATTCCAGCGGTACGCCCATCTGCGCGTAACCGGCCAGAACGGAGCCCGCAACCGAGGCCAGGCCCCCGCACATCACGGCGAAGAGCTCGGAACGGGTCATGGTGGCGATATATGGACGCACCACCAGCGGCGCTTCGGTCTGGCCAACGAAGATGTTCGCCGTGGCAGAGAGCGATTCCGTGCGCGAAGTTTTCAGTACCGCGCGCAGCGCCCCGCCGAGAATGCGGATAACAAACTGCATGATGCCGAGGTAATAAAGCACGGCGATCAGCGATGAGAAGAAGACGATGACCGGCAGGACGCGCAGGGCAAAAACAAACCCGCCGCCGCCGAAGACTTCAAACATCTTATCGGAAACCAGCCCGCCAAAGATAAAGCCGATCCCTTCATTGCCGTAAGCAATCACGTTGGCAACGCCGTTCGACATGGCCAGCAGCGCGGTGCGCCCGGCCGGCACGTAGAGAATTAACGCGCCGATCCCCACCTGGATAATCCAGGCGCCGAGGACGGTACGCAGGTTGATGGCTTTTCGATTACTGGAGAGGAGCACAGCGATGGCTAACAGCACCACCATGCCGATAAGTCCCATGATAATTTGCATACAGAGTCCCTGTGTATTGAGAGTTCAGCCTTAAAACCCCGCGATTATAACGGCATGAAACCATCATGCTCATTTCAGCTCACACATTTTAAGCAAAACAATGAGATAAAAAGGCAGGAATGAGACACAGGTCACTCAGCAAAGCGCTACGGAAGCGCAAAAAGCACATTTGTATTATCAATCAGGGTATTCGCTATCTCTTCCGCGGGCTCAGAGCGTAGCTCGCATAAGGTGGAGAAGACGCGAGCCGCCCGTTCTGGCCTGTTCGGCTGCCCCTGGAAACCGTTCAACGGCATATCCGGCGCATCGGTCTCCAGCAGCAGCGCCGAAAGCGGCAGCTGCGCGATCACATCGCGGGTCTTACTGGCGCGCGGATAGGTAATGGTGCCGCCAACGCCAATCTTGTAGCCCAGCTGCACAAACCGCTCCGCCTGCTGAAGGCTACCGGCAAAACCGTGCACTACGCCGGTTCGCGGTAAAGCGTGCTTTTTCAGCAGCATCGCCAGCTTGTCGTGAGTGCGTCTGGAGTGGAGGATCGCCGGCAAATCGTAGCGTTTCGCCAGCCGCATCTGCGCCTCAAATACAGAAACCTGACGTGCAAACTGCGGATCTTCCCGATAGAGATCGAGACCGATCTCCCCAACCGCGACCAGCTTAGCGTCGCGTTTCGCCAGGCAGGCTTCAAGCCGTTCAAGACTCTCTGCGCTATGCCGTTCAATCGCTATCGGATGGAGGCCTAAGGCGGCGTAGAGCTCATCATATTTCTCCGCCAGCGCTAACACGCGGGCGAAGTTATCCGCTTCTGTCGCAGGTACCACGATCTGCGTCACGCCAGCCTCCGTCGCCCGGGCAATGCTGGCGCTTTCGTCGCCGGTGAAAGGGGGGAAATCGAAATGGCAGTGGGTATCAATAAATCGTAGGGTCACGCCAGGTCCTCATTTTCAAAGCTGGCATCATTGGCCTGCACCGCCGCGATGACCGGCGCCTGAGGGATCTCATTGGCCACCGGCGCTGGCGGAATAACGACCGTTTTCGGTACCGCAATACGCGGAGCATGGCGCAGCAGCGGCGGTCTGTCGGCCAGCAGTTTACCGACGGTAGCGAGAAAGTAGCGCCCGCACTGGCGCCCGGTCTTGTAGTCCTCCAGCAACGCCGGAAGACGGCTGCCTAACGCCATACTCCTCAACGGCTTCTGCGGATAAATTTCCAGAATTCTCAGCTTACCCGGCGGTTTTTCAATGAACTCTTGCGTGGAGCGATAGGTGGTTTCGTGATGCTGCACCAGATTCACAAACGGCTGCAGACTACTTTCGCCAAGCCAGCGCTCCATCCGTTTAAACCACTGCGGCGTGTAGTACATCTGGGACGGAACGGTGCGGATCACCACGATGGTTTGCGCCCCTCGGCGGGCCGCTTCCTGTACGGGGATCGCATCGCTGACGCCGCCGTCAAGATAGCTCACGCCATCCAGCAGCACGCCGCTGCGGTAAAAACCGGGAATGGCGCTGGAGGCGCGAATCAGGTCAAGCCAGGTCTGCTGAGTGGGGGAAAAGTAGTTTGGCGTGTAATCATCGCCGCGACAGGCGCACATCCAGAACTCTTTTCCCTGAGCAAAACAATCTTCAGCATAGGCCATCGCCAGCGGCATCTTTTTCGAGGTGGTGTCGACCAGCCAGTCAAGATCGATAAGATTCCCGCCGCGCACAAAACGCATCGGGTCGAAAAACTCGCGGGCGGTGGTGTAGCGGGTGATCACTTTGCGGGCATAGCCGGGCTGGTTGCACAGATAGGCCGAGAGATTTTGCGCCCCGGCAGAGGTACCGAACATCATGTCGAACGGGTTGAATCCCGCGCGCATAAATTCGTCCAGTACCCCGGCGGTAAAAATCCCTCTCTGCCCCCCGCCTTCGCACACCAGTGCGAGCCTGCCCGGCTGGAAGGGTTTAACAGATAACGGCGTAATGTTGCCCAACGTAACGGGAATTCGCTGCCCCACCCTGCTTTCCTGTCTGGCTTATTATAAAAACAAAGGTAACGCAATTTTTAACGCCCTGAAACTGAGAAAGCCAGTCACATTGACTGGCTTTATGTAAGACGGTATTTCACGCGTTAACGTCTAGGGACGCCGACGGCCGGTGAACAGGCTGACCAGGAACAGGATAATACCGACAACGAATACAATTTTCGCAGCCCAGGCAGCGGTACCCGCCAGGCCACCAAAGCCCAGAGCGGCGGCAATTAACGCGATCACCAGAAAAATAATGCCCCATCTAAACATACGTCTCTCCTTACCATAGTTAATGACGGTCGATTTTCTGCGCACTCAGGCCGCGCATACACAACCCTGTGGTGCTACACATCCTGCGGAAAGACCGCAGAATAAATTTTTTTAGTGAATAGATTTATTTGACGCTAAGGTCATTCTTCACGCTTTTGACGCCGGAAACGGCTTTCGCAATACCTTCCGCCCGCTCCGACTGCTTACTGGACTCTACCGTACCGGATAAATGTACAACGCCATCGGTGGTCTCCACCTTCACGTTACGCGACGGAACGATATCGTCAGCCAGTAATTTCGCTTTGATCTCGCTGGTCACCGCCGTGTCGCCGGCATAGCCCTTCAGCGAAGCAGATTTTTCGTTCTGTACGCTAAGCTTGTCGTTAACGGAGGTCACGCCTTCAACCGCTTTCGCTACGCTAAGCGCCTGCTTATGCTGCTCTGAACTGTCAACCGTACCGCTTAACGTGACGACTTTGTTTTCAGTTTTCACAGAGATATCGGTGCTGCGAATATCTTTATGATCGATCAGCGCCGCTTTCACCCTGGCGGTGATGGTGCTGTCGTCCATAAAATTCCCGACTTTGTTCATCGAATTATCAACGGCTTGCCCGGCATTGCTTGCTGCAGATTTTGCGCTATCTGCGGTCGAGTTTTCCGCATACGCCGAAGCGCTGATTATTGCTGAGCCCAGGAAGAGGGCCAGGAGTGTCTTGCCGCTCTTAAGTTTTGTCATCGTTGTTCCTCGTTATATCTAAGCAGGTAAAGCAAAATAAGTAGTCTATTAAGCCAGGATTCCAAAAATTACTTATTAAATGTAGTAGATACGCGGAAGAGTGCGGCATTAACGGGTAAAAAAGCGCGCAAAACGGTAAGAATTAAGAACTTTCCAGAAAGGGCAATCCGAGGGGAAAATGGCGTGGAGCGCGGCGAAAACCGCGCTCCGGAGAGGATTAGTGCTCGCGGGTTTTACGGAACTGGACGTCAGGGTAACGTTCCTGCGTCAGGTTCAGGTTAACCATGGTCGGGGCGATATAAGTCAGGTTATCGCCGCCATCCAGCGCCAGCTGAATTTCGTTCTTACGCTTAAACTCTTCGAATTTCTTCGCGTCGCTGCATTCCACCCAGCGTGCGGTCGCGACGTTGACGGACTCGTAAATCGCCTCAACGTTGTACTCGCTCTTCAGGCGAGCAACAACCACATCAAACTGCAGCACACCCACCGCGCCAACGATCAGATCGTTATTGGCGATCGGACGGAACACCTGCACCGCCCCCTCTTCAGAGAGCTGAACCAGCCCTTTCAGCAGCTGTTTCTGCTTGAGCGGATCTTTCAGGCGAATGCGGCGGAACAGTTCCGGGGCGAAGTTCGGGATACCGGTGAACTTCATCATTTCACCCTGGGTGAAGGTATCGCCAATCTGAATGGTGCCGTGGTTATGCAGACCCAGGATATCGCCCGGATACGCCTCTTCCACATGCGAACGGTCGCCGGCCATAAAGGTCAGCGCGTCGGAGATCACCACGTCCTTGCCGATACGCACCTGGCGCATCTTCATACCCTTCTCGTACTTACCGGAAACCACGCGCATAAAGGCCACGCGGTCGCGGTGTTTCGGGTCCATGTTGGCCTGAATTTTAAAGACGAAGCCGGTGAACTTCTCCTCCGCGGCCTCCACGGTGCGGGTGTCGGTTTTGCGCGGCATCGGCGCGGGCGCCCACTCCACTAAACCGTCCAGCATATGATCGACGCCAAAGTTACCCAGCGCGGTGCCGAAGAATACCGGCGTAATTTCGCCCGCCAGGAACAGCTCTTTATCGAATTCGTTAGACGCGCCCTGCACCAGCTCCAGCTCATCGCGCAGCTGCTGCGCCAGGTCTTCACCCACCGCGGCATCAAGCTCCGGGTTATCCAGCCCCTTCACGATGCGCACTTCCTGGATGGTGTGGCCTTTACCGGTCTGATACAGGTAGGTTTCATCTTTATAAAGATGGTAAACGCCCTTGAACAGTTTGCCGCAGCCAATCGGCCAGGTGATCGGCGCGCAGCCGATTTTCAGCTCGTTTTCCACTTCATCCAGCAGCTCCATCGGATCGCGGATGTCGCGGTCGAGTTTGTTCATGAACGTCAGGATCGGCGTATCGCGCAGACGGGTGACTTCCATCAGCTTACGGGTACGATCCTCGACGCCTTTCGCGGCATCGATAACCATCAGGCAGCAGTCCACCGCCGTCAGGGTACGGTAGGTATCCTCGGAGAAGTCTTCGTGGCCCGGGGTATCCAGCAGGTTAACCAGGCAGTCGTGATACGGGAACTGCATCACGGACGTGGTGATGGAGATACCGCGCTGCTTTTCCATCTCCATCCAGTCAGATTTCGCATGCTGGCTGGAGCCACGACCTTTCACCGTTCCGGCGGTCTGAATAGCCTGTCCGAATAACAGTACCTTTTCAGTAATGGTCGTTTTACCGGCATCCGGGTGAGAAATAATGGCAAAAGTGCGGCGCTTGGCCACCTCCTGCAAATAAGGAGACAACGTCATAATTCAATCTTCTTAGTAAACGCGGCAACGCGCCGCGCATGTTGAATACGAAAAAATTGCGGCTATTTTACCCATCAATGGGGGGGAGGCAATCAGTGTTTACACAGGAGTTGCTCCAGTTCGCTTAAAGAGGTGACCGTCCAGTCCGCGCGGAGGTCCGCGGGCAGTTCGCGCTGATGGGGGTTGAACCAGCAGGTCGCCAGGCCGGCATTCACGCCGCCGCGAATATCCGATTCCGCCGTATCGCCAACCATCAGCACCCGCGAACGATCGGGATTGCCCGCCTGCGCCAGCGCATAGTCGAAAATACGCGCATCCGGCTTAGCCACCCCAACCTCTTCGGAAATAATGAGCAAATCAAAGTGATCGCGCAGTCCGGTACGTTCAAGACGCGTCTGCTGCAGTGAGGTAAAACCGTTGGTGATGATGCCCATTTTTACCTTCCCCTGCAGCGAATCAAGCAGCGATACCGCTCCCGGCAGCGGCGAGCAGATCTCCGCCATCGCGTTCATAAACGCGGCGTTCAGCTCGCCGGGAGGGACGTTCAGGCGTTCCGCCCAACCGTCAAAGCGCTGATGCTGCAGCTGAAGAGAGGTAATGGCGCCGTTTTGATAATCCACCCATAGCGGCTTATTCACGGCCTGGTAGTCCTGAAAATCCTCTGCGGAGAACGTCACGCTATAGTCGAGAAACATCCGCTGTAGGCCGCTAAATGAGTCAAACGTAAATAACGTTTCGTCGGCATCAAAGAAAATCCAGTCCCACTTCATCGTATCACCTTGTCTTACATACTGATTGGCAGTGCCATTATGATGGCGTCCTCACGTCCGTCGACCGTGGGGTAATAGTTGCGGCGAATCGTCGCCTCGTTAAAGCCTAAGCTTTCATAGAGCGCGATGGCGGCGACGTTAGACGCGCGCACCTCCAGCCACAGCGTGACGACGCCGCGTTTTTCAACTTCATCAATCACCCGTTCCAGCAGCGCCCTGCCCAGACCGCGACGCTGGAAAGCGGGGTCGACGGCAATATTGAACAGCGTCGCTTCGTCGAGCACGATTTGCGTAATGGCAAAGGCCGCCATCACGCCGTCCACGGACAGTTGAAGATTCAGATAGCGCTCGCCCTGATTACTGGCAAACGTCTGTTCGCTCCACGGAAAAGCGTGGGCGCGCGTTTCAATTTGCCAGGCGCGGGGCAAATCAGCCGGGTTGAGGGTAGAAATCGTGTTCATGTGCGCAAATCTGTTGCCAGAGCGCCATGCGAGCAGGCGTGCTGGTCTGAAGTTCATCGAAAGCGGGCGTGGAAAGCTGTGCGCCCGCCAGCAGCAGCGGCGCGTCGGTGCCCAGCCGCCAGCTATTACAGCGTGCGTCCTGAGGCAGCATCGCAACGCGTTCAGGCGTCAGCTGCATCACCTGCTCCGGCATCAGGGCCAGCGCGCGCAGAATATCGCTGATAAGCGGTTCGGTCAGCGATGGCGGTTCTTCCGCCACCATCACCAGACGAATGTGTCCAGGAAGCGAGATAGCGATTTCACCCTGTAACGCCCCAGGACGACGTAGCGACCACTGGGTGATGCCCAGCTGCTGTAATTGCCAGTCTCGTCGGGATGTCATAGCGAAACACTCCTGTTAATTAAGCGCGCAATATAGCAAATCCGTCGTATCTGCGCCAACAAACTACGCGGCGGTCGGAGCGCATCCCGCCGCCAACAAAGAGGCAGGCCGAAAGATAACGTGTATAATCGGCGCCAGTCTTAATGAAGGAGTGTTTCATGTCCGCTTTTACCCCGGCAAGTGAAGTCTTGCTGCGCCACAGTGATGATTTCGAGTCCGCCCGCGTTCTGTTTGCCGGTGACCTGCAGGATGACCTGCCCGCTCGTCTGGATACGGCCGCCAGCCGCGCCCATACCCAGCAGTTTCACCACTGGCAGGTACTGAGCCGCCAGATGGGCGAAAATGCCCGCTATAGCCTGGTCGCAGAGGCCGGCGATGTCGCCGATTGCGATACGCTGATTTACTACTGGCCAAAGAACAAACCGGAAGCGCAGTTTCAGCTGATGAACCTGCTTTCGCTGCTGCCGACCGGTATTGATATTTTCGTGGTTGGCGAGAACCGCAGCGGCGTGCGCAGCGCCGAGCAGATGCTGGCGGAATATGCGCCGCTGAGCAAAGTCGACAGCGCGCGCCGCTGTGGGCTGTATCACGGTCGTCTGGAAAAACAGCCCGCGTTCAATGCAGAACAGTACTGGGGCGAGTATTCGCTGGATAATCTGACGATTAAAACGCTGCCGGGCGTCTTCAGCCGCGATGGCCTGGATGTCGGTAGCCAGCTGCTGCTTTCTACGCTGACGCCGCATACCAAAGGTAAAGTGCTTGATGTCGGCTGCGGCGCCGGCGTGCTGGCAACCGTGCTGGCCAGCCACTCGCCTAAAGTCCGCCTCTCCTTATGCGACGTCAGCGCCCCGGCAGTTGAAGCCAGTCGTGCCACGCTGGCCGCTAACGGCATCGAAGGGGAAGTGTTCGCCAGCAACGTGTTCTCTGAAGTGAACGGCCGCTTCGACATGATTATCTCCAACCCGCCTTTCCACGATGGTCTACAGACCAGCCTGGAGGCCGCGCAAACGCTGATTCGCGGCGCCGTTCGTCATTTGAACAGCGGCGGCGAGCTGCGCATCGTCGCTAACGCCTTCCTGCCCTATCCGAACGTGCTGGATGAGATCTTCGGCTTCCATGAAGTAATTGCCCAAACGGGCCGCTTTAAGGTCTATCGGACGGTGATGACCCGTCAGGCGAAGAAATAATCCTGCATTTTTTCGGCGCCAGCAGACGCTGGTCGCCGATGTTTTTCCTCTCTGACCGTCCATTTTTGCAACAATCAATCCAACTGATACAATTAACTATTGACGAATAGCTGAAAACCACTAGAATGCGCCTCCGTGGTAACGATACTTTCATAGTGTCGATGGTATGCGAAGGTGGCGGAATTGGTAGACGCGCTAGCTTCAGGTGTTAGTGTCCTTACGGACGTGGGGGTTCAAGTCCCCC
>NZ_CAXSXW010000028.1:0-24162 GCF_964241505.1 Klebsiella sp. Q11 | reverse complement strand
CCCCCTCCCCGACCATCCCCCACAGCGCCCAGCTGGCGCCCTCAATTCGCGCCCGACCATTATCCAGAGCGGTGACGGTGCCATGCAGCCGGTTATTGCTGCCCATAAACTCGGCGGCAAATAGCGTTCTCGGGCTACCGTACATCTCCTGCGGCGTTCCCTGCTGCTCGATCACCCCGTTATTGAGCAGCAGAATGCGATCGGAAATCGCCATCGCCTCGTTCTGATCGTGCGTGACCATCAGCGCCGACAGCCCCAGCTTGACGATCAGCTCGCGCAAAAAGACCCGCGCCTCTTCCCGCAGCTTGGCGTCAAGGTTCGACAGCGGCTCATCCAGCAGAATCACCGGCGGGTTGTAAACCAGCGCCCGGCCGATGGCCACGCGCTGCTGCTGCCCTCCGGAGAGCTGGTGCGGATGGCGATTGCCAAGATGCCCCAGACCCAGCTGTTCAAGCACGGTCTGCACCCGCTGCTTGATCTCCGCGGCGGCAACCTTACGCAGCTTCAGCGGATACGCCACGTTTTCAAACACCGTTTTATGCGGCCACAGCGCGTAGGACTGAAATACCAGCCCCAGGTTGCGCGCCTCCGCCGGGATTTCGCTACGCGGGTTGCCGTCATAGACGCGGGTTTTACCAATAGTGATAATGCCGCTGGTCGGCTTCTCCAGCCCGGCTACCGCCCGCAGCAGCGTGGTTTTTCCACTGCCCGATGGCCCGAGCAGCGAGACCACCTCACCCCGCTTCAGTTCCATTGACACGCCCTTGAGCACCGGGTTATCACCGTAGGTCAGATGCAGGTTTTCTACCGATAATTCAATCATGTAATTTCACTCCAAAGCGCAGGGCGATACCCAGGCCCACGACCACCAGCAGAATATTAATAAAGGAGAGCGCGGCAACGATATCGATAGCCCCCGCCGCCCACAGCGACACCAGCATCGAACCGATGGTTTCGGTGCCCGGAGAGAGCAGATAAACCCCGGTGGAATATTCGCGCTCGAAGATAAGAAACATCAGCAGCCAGGAGCCGATTAAGCCGTAACGAGACAGCGGAACCGTGACGTGGCGGGTGATCTGCCCGCGCGATGCGCCGGTACTGCGTGCGGCCTCCTCCAGCTCCGGCGCTACCTGCAGCAGCGTCGAGGAGATGAGCCGCAGCCCGTAAGCCATCCATACGACGGTATAGGCCAGCCAGACGCTAAAAATGGTGTTACGCAGCGCGCGCAGCTGAACGATCAGATGTTCACGCAGCCAGTCTGCCGCCGGCAGCGCCGAGAGCCAGCCGTTTTTCAGCGACTGATCGAGCCACATCGGCAGAAACAGAAATACCCACAGAAACGCCAGCCCGGCCAGCAGCCCCGGCACCGCGCGCGGCACCAGCACGCTATAGTCCAGAAAGCGCGTGACGTTATCCGGTTTGCGGTGCATCGCGATGCCCACGAACAGATAGCAGACCACCGCCAGCGCGCCGCCAATCACCCCAATCGCCATAGAGTTAACGATGGCGCGTAGCAGATTCGGCTGCTGCCAGATGTTACGGAACGTCGCCAGCGAGAGTTCATCCCACAGCGAAACGCCCACACCCCAGTTTGAAATAAAGGCCCGCAGCGCCACGCCGATCAGCGGCACCCCAATGGTGACCGTCAGCCATGCCACCACCACAACCCCGGCGACCCAGCGCCACTTCCCCAGCGGCAGCGCGCGGGCCTGGGACGCTTTTCCCTTCATGGTGACAAAGCGGTTGGCGGTACGCATCAGGCGGCGCTGGAGCATCACCAGCGGAACGGTGATGCAGATCAGGACTACCGCCACCGCCGCCATCAGGTGATAAGAAGGCGTACCGAGCTTGTTGGTGAGCTTATAGAGATAGGTCGCCAGCACCATGTTGCCTTCCGGATCGCCCAGCACCAGCATCAGGCCAAATACCTCCAGGCCGAGGAAAAACAGCAGTACGCAGGCGTAGAGTATCGACGGTCGCACCATCGGCAGGCTCACCGAGGTCATCACCTGCAGCGGCGATGCGCCCACCGTCCGCGCGGCCTCCTCGACATCCGATCCGACGCTGCGCAGCGCGGAAGAGATATAGAGATAGGCATGCGGAACGTGCGTCAGCCCGGCAATTACCACGATGCTGAACATCGAGTAAATATTCCACGGCACGAAGCCGATCAGCTGCTCGGCCCACTGCGAAAAGAAGCCCACCGGCCCGGCCGCCACCACGTAACCAAAGCCCAGTACCATCGGCGAAACGAAAATCGGTACCAGAATCAGCGGCTCGATAAACCGCCGCCCGGGCAAATCGGTACGTACCATTAAAAAGGCGAGGATCCCGCCGAGGGGGATGGCAATCGCCACCAGACCAAACGCCAGAATAAAGCCGGACTTGAGCGCCAGATAAAAATCCGGGTCGCTAAAGATGAAAGCGAAGGCTTCGAGGCTGAACGATTTCGTACGGGCAAAAAAAGGCGCCGAGAGAAAGCTCTGCACCACGATAAATAACAGCGGGACATAAATCGCCAGCGCCGTCATCACGACGACGATACCGCGCGGCAAACCCTGCCATTTTCGACGTAAGACATTCATAAGCGATCCCTTTAAACCTGGCGGGCGTTAAGCGGGCTGCGCATCCTGAAATGATGCGCAGCGCCGGAGGGTTATTTCGCCGCGGCGGTGCGCCACTGTTTGATAAACTCCAGTCGTTGTTTCGGCTCAAGATACGCCAGCAGCGTTTCATCGACCGGAATAGGCTTCAGCGCGCTACCGAGCATTTTGGTCATACCGTCGATATCATTTTTACCTTCGATATCATTGCGCAGGGAGGGAATATCGGCCTGGTTCGCCAGGATGCTTTGTCCCTTTTCCGACAGCACGTAATCAAACCACAGCTTCGCGGCATTAAGGTGCTCGGCTTCTGCGGTAATAAAAGAGACCCGCGAGAGCACCAGTACATAATCTTTCGGATAGGAGATGCCGAGCGAAGGATCGTTTTTGGCCCGCGCCTCCGCGTAGGATCCGAGAATATTGTAGCCAATCAGGTTTTCCCCGGAGGAGACGCGCTCCATCATCGTACCGGTGGACGATTGCACGGTCAGGCCGCCTTTCGCTATGCCCGCCAGATCGTCAAAGTAGCTGGCATCGGCTTTGCTGTCCTGTACCGCCAGCATAAAACCCAGACCCGATTTTTCAATGTCATAAGTCGTGACCTTACCTTTGAATTTATCGGCCTGGCCGGCGATCAGCTTCGCCAGCGCGGTATGCGAGTCCGGTACTTCGCCCTGAGGGATCAGCCGCTTATTGTAGATAAAGACCACCGGCTCGTAGGTCGTGCCGTAGGCTTTCTGTTGCCAGACCGCCCATTTTGGCAGCTTATCCCGCTCCGGCGAGGCGTACTCTTCGGCGTAATCGGTGGCGAGCTTCAGCGCCGTATCCATGGAAGAGCTCCAGACCACGTCGCCGCTGCCGCCGCCCGCCGCCTGTTCGCTGATATAGCGGTTGTACAATTCGGTGCTGTTCATATCGTTATATTCAACTTTAATGCCGGGATATTGCGCTTCAAACCCTTTAATTAACGGGCCTGCGGCCTTGGTATCGGTCGTTGAATAGATAACCACTTTGCCTTCTTTAATCCCGGCATCCACCACCTTTTGATAATCCGCCGGATAGCCCTGAGGAACTGCGGCAAGGACCTGTCCGGAGATAGCTGCCGTCAGTGAAATCACTAACCCACTAATTTTCATATACATAAAATCAACCTTTAGATATCAATTATTAAACTTAAATTTAACATATAGCGGGACGCCAGAGCCTTGCAACGCCGGGGTTTGTTTTTTTACGGCTTTTGTGACGCTGGCGTAATTTAAAAGAAGATTCGTGGGGCGCGGCTAAAGAGATAAAGGTTGTTGGGCGGAAATATTAAGAAAAGATTAAGTTTTTCTGTTTCTTACCCCCTCAGTATTGCGTTTTCTTACACACAAAAATAACACCCGCTGGCGCCGGGCGAACATCAATCGAGCTTATGGATATTGCCATCAGGGTAAATTTTGCGATCGGCCTTACAATTGAGCTGTTAAATAACGTAATGAAAAGGCATTTCATCAAATGAACTCGCCATTCTCCTGAATTTAAAATGGAACCAGGCCTATGTAGCCAGAAAGCTATCTCCGCTATGTCCTTGATGTCATTGCTGGCTGGCGGGATTACCACTTAGCATTTCATACAGCGAGGGGGGGTTGTGTCCCTGTGGCATTAGTCCTCCTTCAGCGGCTGTAATGCAAGGTGGTTATTTCCGGCTTCCAGAACACGGGGTTTATCCGGATCGAGATCTTCACGTCTGAGAACCTGCTTCCAGGTATTGTTGACCATATCCGGATGGCGGAACAGTCCGGCCACCGCGACAAACTGCGCGCCTTCTTCCATTGGCATATCAAGATTCGCATCCCCACCCGGCTTTATCACCACGTCGCGGGTCGCCAGCAGGTCGGCTTTCAGGATCGTGTCGCCGTTCTTGAGGAGTTGCTGATAAACCGTTTTGTCGAAGTTTTTGCGGTCTTTCAACTGGTAGACACGAACCACCACCGGCTCAGACAGTGAGTTACTCTCGCGGGAATCCGTATTCAGTGCTTCACGGGCTATAAAATCCAGATGCAGCACCTTAATCTTCTTATAAAACACCGCCGTATACACCGCTTTGGTGCCATCCGTAATACTCTGCGTCACCCCACAGCCTGCCAGGCTGAACGCCAGTAGTGCAGATAGCCAGCACGCGGGTTTAATCAAATTTGTACTTAGCACGTCGATTTCCTTGTTGTGGTTTCGCAGGCGCCAGCCCGGTGTAGTAACCCAGTTCTGTCGTAAAGGTCAGCGGGAGATCGTCCGCAAACGCCCCCTCCTCCGCTCCCAGCACGCCGTTCATGCCGAGCCAGAAAGGTTCTTCGCCGAGCGGCGGGACGGCCAGCAGTCGGGTCCGGGTGGTCAGGGTGATCCTGGCCTTAAAACGCCAGCCGAGATAAACACGCAGCATCACCAGAAAATCCTGATACAGCAGACCATCCGGTTTCCAGCCCTGCGCTTCCTGTTCGTTATCCGTCCTGAGCGCAACCAGCAGTTGACTGCCCGCATCCATCGCTTCTTCCCCCAGCGGCGTATTGCCGTCCAGCAGAAAATCGTCATCGCCGTAAAAACCCAGCGGCTGGCCGATCTCCACCGGCCGCAGGCAGTACGGACTCACCTGCACCGTAGTATCCGGGGCCAGCAGTCTCACCAGCGCCTGCATCCCCTCCTGGGTTTTGCCGGGTTGGCGCAGCACACCGAGCAGCGCCAGAAAGCGGGATACCGGTGTGGCGATGTGGTTTGCGGTTCCCGGTATGCCCAGCCCCACCAGACCCAGCAGCGACTGCGAAATGCTGTCAGTTCCCCCTGCCTCAAACGTGGCCGGATAAGAGTATTTCCGCCAGATGCGGTAAAACTGCGTCAGGATGCGGTGGCTGAAAATATCCAGAAAGCCCTGTAGCACCTCATGCCCTTCACGGCACTGAGTGATGTCATCGAGCCAGGCTGTCGGCAGGGGTGAGTCAACACCGTACATCCCCATAAAGGTTGTGCGGATGCGCGGTGGCCTGCTGTCATCATCCTTGTCATATTCGACGGCTTTCAGTTCGCTGCCCGGAAACCCCATCCCCGGATGCGGCGCAAACCGCACCGGGTCATCAGCAGGGTGGCTGGTTGACCCCATCAGCGGCCTGTCCGGATTACGCTTCTCCAGAAGCTGGCAGAAGCGATAAAAATTCATGCGGTGCAGGTCGGCTGCCAGCCGCGGGCTCAGCCGGGAATGCGGCGGTTGTGCTTCTCTTCCCATTCCAGGCGCTCTCCGGTCGGTTGCAGAATAATAATCAGGCGGTTAAACAGATAGATGTCTGTATAGAGCGCGAAGAAGCGGCTCAGCATCTCGCCGAACAGGCAGATGTCGCCGCGCCCGGCAAAGTCGTGGCTGTCGAGCGTCACCTCAATCTGCACGCCGCGTACCAGGTAGCCCTGCTCAAATCGCCCGGTCTCACTGTGCTTCACGTCAATAATGGCTTCCAGGCGACGGCGGTTCATCTCGCTGTCGGTCCATTCATACAGCGCCAGGGTGCCGCGCAGCACGTCGGCATTATCCATCATCGACAGAAACCCGCTGCCGAGGTGGCTCAGCACGCGCCAGTGAAAACGGTCCTGTGCCGGGGGATAGCAGGGCAGCGTCGGCGCACACAGGTTACGCACGGCGACGCTGGCCGAGGTGCTTTTCATCACCGTATCCAGCACGGTGCTTTGTAATGCGCGTCGCGGCAGCTGGCCATTGGTACCGGTGAGCGTGAGGGACAGGCTTTCGTTTTCCGGCACCGTGTGATTATCAAAGGCTTCGCCGCCGAGGATAAGCCAGGTGTTATACAGTCCTGACGGACCGCGGCGCACGCGGGTGTGGTAGTAATACTCCGGCGCTTCATGGCGCATCATGCCGCCTTTGTGGCGGAAACTGGAGAACGGTACATAGGTATGCTGGCTTGAGGATATCACCGAATCGACAGCATAAATCTCGGTATGGCCATCCTGCACGCGCATCGGGCGCAGCATGTATTCGGTCTGCAGTGAATTCAGCGTCAGCGGGTCAGATTCCAGCGGAAACAGGTTAATCACCGGCACACAGTTCAGGCGCAGATGTTTTTCGGTAAAGCTGAAGTCATGCTCCCAGCGCTCGGCCAGCACCACGTCGATTTCGAACCACGCGAGCTCAGCCGGAAAGACTACGGTCTCCAGCCCGCGCAGAGCCGTGAACATGAATTTTTCGCGGAAGGTGAAGTACTCCAGCAGCAACTGGTAGCCGCTAAAGCTGCTGCTGTCCTTCGGCCACAGCCCGTCATCATCACCGAATCCCAGCGCGGTGAAATACCCGTCGAGTGGCTTTCTGTCCGTGTCACCCGGCATCCGCAGCCACAGGCGCGCAGTATTCATAGTAAAGGCTTCATGCATGGCGCAGGCCAGCGGTGCGTCAGCATTGAAGTAGAACGGGATCTGGCTGAGATCGGCACGACTCCAGTCGGCGAGATGGCTGCAGTTAAAGCGCAGGTTGATGGCCGAACGCCCGTCAGGGTCAGTCGACAGACGGGCATGCTCCAGCGACAGCGGCTGAAGGGTGATTTCTTTGGTGGTGGTGTACCGGCAGCGCGTGCCCTTCTCGCCGATCGGCTGCGAATTGACCTCGAAACCTTTGACGATACGCATCTTCTCTTTCATCTCGCGCCAGTCGGGCGTGAACTCCACCACCGACATCGACGGAATGGTGCGCAGGTATTGCGGCCACAGCAGGCTGACCAGCCCTTCGGTCAGTTCCGGCAGGTCGTCATCGAGTTTCTCGCGAAGACGCCCCATCAGGAAGGCAAAGCCCTCAAACAGGCGCTCCACGTACGGGTCGCGCGCACCCGCTTTATCGAGATTGAGCATTGCCGCCTGCTCGGGGTGAGCGCGGGCAAACTCTTCGCCGGCTTCCAGCAGGTAGCGCATTTCAGCGTCGTAATAACGCAGGGTTAAGTCGTCCATATTTATTTTTGCTTTATTTCCGTTGGATTCAGAGCACAGCTGCGCCCTGTAGTAACTTCAGCATAAGGTTAAAAAACATAACGATGGCAGATGCTGTCATTAGCCACCATAAGTACGTTCATGCCGGGAAGGGATAAATTTTGCGCCGCAGGGGCAACTGCTGGTGCTATGTAGCGAACCAGCATATTTCCGCCCACTGGCATTATTGTTCGGAATATGTCCCACTATTTTGTACGTGCCAGCATGTTTTCCGCAGGTCACATTCTCCTGCTCCCGGGCTACAGGGATCCCCATGACGGTATCGGTCGGATCACCTCCAAGAATTTTTCCACCACAAGTGGTCATGTCACCCTTTACCAGATAATAACCTTTCGCCATTTTTCACATCCTGAGTTCATCAACCATTCAACCGCAAAGCACCGCACTGCCTGCCGGATCGAGCGCAATCAGACCGGCCAGAAGCTGGTCCATCTCTGGCTGTAACCGCGTTTTATCGGTTTCACTACGTGCGGCTTTCACGCGCAGCAGTCTGAGGAGGCGCGATTTCACTTCAAACAGCAGTGCCGGCACCCACTGCGTGAGGGTTAGCGCCACGCGAAAAGATACGGTCGCCTGCTCCGGTATTTCCACCCAACTCTATTGCAGGTACAGACGTTTGAGGATGCCCGCTGATCAGCCCGCGGCGTATGCCGGAGAGTTTATTGACCTCCTCCCGGATGAGCTGGGAATCATCGTCATATCCCGGCACCTCTCCCCTCGGACGGGTAGCGCTGACCGGGGCAAGCCAGGGCTGCCAGCTTTCCGTGCGTGCCTGCGCCTGCTGTCGCAGCAGATTTTCATTCTGCCTGACAGGCAGTAACCAGATCCTGCAGAGTGTCCATCATTCAGTTCCGTCGATATCACTGTCTTCCGTTTTGGTCATCAGCGCCTGAGCCGTAGCCGCGCTGTCGACGCTGAATATCTGATCCGGCAACGTGAAGCCGCGCAGCGCCAGTAACGCCAGCGGCCCGCTGCCGAGCTGTGAGCGCAGCACCCACTGCAGGGTGCGGCCATCCGGTGCGGTGAAACTCATCATCCACTGGCTGCGGTCAAGCTGCTGACGCTTACCCAGGTCAAGCCAGCGAATAAAGCCCCAGGTCCCGCTGTAATCACCAAACAGACGCGCACCGGCATTAACGGTGGTCCATGTCAGCATGGTTCCTGGTTTGTAAGTGTCGCCAGGCCAGTGAATGGACTGCCAGTCAGCCATCTGGTTAAAGTAGTGCAGCTTTTGCCCATCAATGGTCAGCTGCGTTTCCACCACCTGCGGCACAGGACGCGCCTGCAGCTCAAAGGTAATGCTCTGATTGCCATCGGTAAACAGAATGTCCGACAGCTGGCTCAGCTGATTAATGGCCCGCAGGAAGGCCGGGTTGAAGCTCAGCCCCTGGCTGTTGACCTTATCCGGCACCCACTGGCTGCCCTCCTTGTGCAGCACACCGCTGAGCTCCGTCGTCAGGAAGCGCTCAATGCGCCCGCTGTCCTTGCGCACAAACTCCGCCAGCATCGGCAGGGAGGCATCACTTTTGCTGGCGGCAAACGGGAAACGACCGTCAAAGGCAGTTTGCCAGTTCGCGACAACCGAGCGGCTCCATTTATCATTCAGGCTGGCTGCCGACGGCTGAAGCACGGCCTCCCAGGCCTGGGTCAGCGGCTGCACAAACATTGTGCTGCCAAATCCGCTCCACTCCTCGCCAAGGCTTGCCGAAATCAGGCTACCGTACTGCCAGGTGTCGGTAAGGTCCACGCTTTTGCCCTGGAACACGGTCTGCGCCAGGGTCTGCATCATCGCCTGCGGGTCAGAAGCGCTGGCCACCTGTTGCAGGCGCAGCCGCACGCGGGTGATACGGGTCAGGTACGTCTGCAGGCTCAGCGTGTTATCCGCCGACATCACGTTGCTGCCTTTGTTTTTGCCCAGCAGTTGAAGCAGCGGGCCAAAGGTTTCATCCAGCGGCCCCTGCGGGCCTGAGGCAGACTGGTCAATCATCGGTTTGTCCTTTCTGCCTACGAGGTCTTTGGCCGATTTGATGATGGAGTCCGAAAGACCTTCGCTTTGCTGGCCGGTCTGTCCCTGCCAGGCGAGCGTATTCATCAGGGCAATCAGCGGCGACTGGCGGACGTCACTCATCAGCGTCAGCTGGTCGGTAACGTCTGCAATATTGTTCGCCGGATTAAGCTGCAGGCTGTTGAGGAAGCTCAGCCAGCTGCCGGTAAAGTCAGTGAAGTAACGTTGTGTCAGACGCGCTTTCAGGGCTTCCGGCGACAGGTCTGAGGAGACGGCTTTTCGGCTGTCGCTGAGCACCCAGTCGATTTCATCCCGGCGGGAGTTCGCCGCCTTTTCGATGGCCTGCTGAATCCCCCCCTCCCAGGCCTGGCGGGTAAACATGCCCGGCACCACCTCCTCGGTGGTAAACAGTCGCCGCGCATCGGTACCGCCAGTCATGTCCTCCAGAGACACATCGGCAAAGTTACGACGCACGGATTTGAGCATGTTCTCATACAGCGTGCTTTCCGCGTTGCGCCGTCCTATCTGCTGCAGCAGGACCTGGCGGCTCTGGCTGATCAGCTGCGCATCCGGCGTGATTACCCACTTTGGCTGCGCAGGCAGTTCGGAAATGTAAAAAGCCCACAAATCCGGCGCCAGGCTCTGCCACAGACCGGTTGAGATACCTGTCCGCGTCGGCTGCACGGTTTTCATGGTCTGTGCGTAGAATGCGCCGTCGGCTTTATCCGGCCGGGCCATCATCAGCCAGGCTTTCAACTGGTCGTAGCCCGGTTTCGCCAGCTGCGCCCGCTGGTCGCTGTTGGGTGCAGAATTTGCCAGCGCGCTGAGCTTTTGCTTAAGCGCCTCATTTGCCGGGTCGCGTATCAGGCGGTTGTTGGCCACGCCGTACCAGGGGAGCATCGCGTCGAGCAACTGCTGGTTATGGTCCAGGCCGAAGCGCTGATACCAGGGGGCGCCCTCCTGAGCATTATGCTGCAGACGCCCGGCATCATTACGCAGAGTATGCAGGGCCGTCAGCTGGTTGTCCGATACGGAAGGATGCGCCACCAGGGCATGTGCCTGTTCGGCGACGGAGACTATCTGCTGACGATTGACCGTAAACGACAGCAGCATTCCCGCCCCCCAGACAACGATGATGGTCATCAGTGTCCAGGCAAGCGTCCTCTCCCACGCCATGCCGACACGGCGGCCCCGCACACGGGTGCAGTCGTTAACGATACCCTGCCAGGTCGCCGGCAGGGTCAGGGCATGGCGCTGTAATTCAGGGATATATTGCTCAGCGTCGGCTGTTCCCGCTGACGTACTGGCGGATGTATTCTCCGGCAGGCTGAACATCAGGCCACGCAGCGGAACGCGCTGCTGAGAGTCGTAGAGCCATGGCAGCAGTTGCTGAGCCCGGCGGACGATACCGCCGTCCTGGAGGTGCTGGCCCAGACGCAGCAGGAAGTCGTGGCTGTTGTTCTCAGCGACCTGGCTTACCCCCTGCGCCCGCAGGGCCGGCAGCATCCGCTCCAACTGGCGGATAATATCGTCTTCTTTTGCGCGCAGGGGAAAGCTTGCCCCTACAGCCTGCTCAGGACGCGTACCCTGCGACCAGTTGCTGTCGCACAGCTGCCACAGCCAGACCGGGGCGGAATAACGCAGCAGTTCGCTGATTTTTTCCAGCCCGCGTAAATCGCTGTCGCTGATTTGCGGGGTCAGGTTAAGTGACGGGGGTATGACACGGACAATCCCGTCCAGCGGGCGTCCGCGGCGCAGTTTGCGTAATGCGGTGTATTTTTCACGGTCAGGCTCCGATGCCAGGCTGCCGCCGTAAATCAGCACGGTGCGGTTGCCTTCGAGCCACTGCTGCTGTTGCAGGCCGGGAACCAGCTGTTCGACTGCGGCTTCATCGCCGGTGATCAGCAGCAGGCGGACTTTGCGACGCCAGAAGAACGAGTACCGTCTTCTGAGATGCCTGCTCAGTGCTGAAAAATTATATTGATCCGACGCTCTTTCTTCATTGTGATTGTTTTCACCATCAGGCGTAACGGGTGGGGGATTTTGTTGCCTGGACAACGTAAAAAATACCAGGGTGCATAATGTGGCGGTCAGGATAATGAAACCTGCCAGCACATACCAGAAATTATCGTCACCACTACCGGACGGCAACTGCGCTGTCTGTGCAAAAATAAAGAGTATCATCAGCAGGACTGCTACGATGAGTAGCCCAGTTCCCAGTGGTTTTGAAACCTTTTTCATGCCGGTTATTCCTTTCCGGAGTGTCGTGCAACCCGGATAAATTCCGGGCGCTGAAGACGGGCTGTAATTCGTCTCAGCAAAATGGTCAGCCCAGGCAATGTCACTATCAATGACAGCAGAAGAAGAGAGATCCCTGACAAGGAGAGTGCGGTTGAAGGGAAATAGCGGATCATCAGGCTGTACAGCCCAGCATTGAGCAGTAATGCCATCAGAACAGACCCCCCGGGAAAGGGTGGCTGAATAACGAAATGATCATGCCCGACTGCGGGGGTGGAGTTTCCGAGCGTCACTGCCCAGGCATCATCTTCACCTTCGAGAAGAAGCCATTGGCAGTTAGGTCCATATGCCGCCATCTCAGCAGCAGCGCCAATCATTGCCCAGTCAGCGAGACCGCCATACCGGACGCATACGCTGTCGTAATCAATGATCCCGCCAGTGCCAATGCCATCATACAGAGGGACCGATAGGTCATTCAGCACCCGACTCATTGACTGTCGTGGCGCATCTGACAGACCGCTGTGCCAGACAAGGTGTTTCTTGTTGGCAGGCGTGAGGGCCATATCCCGTAATTCACTGAGTTCCGTTGTAAGCATACGGGTGTTGAGCGGCATCGCACGAAAAATCCGTAACGCATTTTTTTGTTCACCCGGATTCAGCATCGATGGTGGCATCAAAAATAACGCGCTGGCAAATTCAGACACAACATCATCGGGTAGACGATAGTGCATCACCAATATGAGGACGGGCCGCTTTATTGGTCCCATAAACTGATTCCAGTCATCAAAGTATGAGTCTGCGTCCTGAAAATGAATCTCAGCTTTCCAGGGAGGGGAACCTGCTGACCAGATACGATGGAATAACTGAGATTCACGGCCTTTGTCGCTACCGTTGGTCTGAACAATAATCTGGAGTGGGCCGGAAGGATATCGCCACCGAACCGAGGGCATTATCTGAGCAATGAGATGACGAAGCAGCTGCTCAAAACGTGAAATACCGGGCGTAAGTGGTTCGTCTGGCAACATCGTGAGAGGCGATGTGTCTGCACTTTCTCCTTCCTGCGTATGTGCAAGACGAGCTAACAGTCCCGTATCGGCAGTGATGAAAACATGGCTGAGAATGACAAGATGCTGTTGTGCACGTAAGCGCCACTTCAGACGCATGTTCCGGCACCACTCATTCCAGTTCCAGACACGAATTGCCAGCATTTCATGGCTGAAAGTGTAGACCGCGATGGCTGCCGAAATGCCCGCAAATGTCCAGGTCGTCAGTGGTAACCAGGCGCCACTGCTCAATGAAGGTAACCCTGTCGCCGGTGATTTCAGTACAGCAACAAGCAGCCCAGTGAAAAGTCCGAGAATTATAATGAACAGACAGATCCACGGTGACCAGGATGGTGCCTGCTCTTTTTCAGGCACCTCCGGCAGAGACCATCCCATCAGCCAACCTCCATATCCTGCATACTCGCGATAACATTCGCGCCGCACTGAGTTTTACAGCCATGCAATACAATTCCACGCCCGTTTTCTTCATACGCAGAAACATCGCATTCAATAATTTTATTTATACCGTGTTCCGGGCAACTGACGGTATCATTCAAAAGTGCGGCATTTTTACCGGATATATCGAAACTGGATGAAACTGATATGACTTTGCCACCATGCGAGGTGGCATCCCCTAAAACAACAGCAAATTTCCCCACTTGCTTTTCCCTTTAATTATAAATAAATGCCTGACTATATAGCATTGAAATTTAGCAAACTCACTGAAAAACAACCTACCGAAGTGTGTTTATGCTTTATTTACAGATCTATATGCTGGCAGCTTACTTTGCTCTTTATCAAATTTATCAATAACAGTGTCCCGACTAATTAAATCAGGCTCAGGCACGTTGTCAGGTATTCCGCTGAAGAGATAAGGATCCTCACCCTGCGTCCAATCAGCTTTTCGCCGTAAATCAGCCATAAATTCTTTATCCCAGGTTGCATCGCAATAGCCAATCGGTAAATCATATGCCACTACCTGTGACATGAAATCAGCACGCATCGGAAGAGTACTATGATCCGTCGGCTGAGAAACATAAGTTCTCAGCCGAAGATCCTTTTCTTCAAATGTCTCCTTACGGCTCACAGGTACCAATCGGGGCTCAGATTCAGTACCCACATTTTTAAATCCAGTAACAATATCCTGATTAGGATATAGGTTGATATAGTTGTCATAAGTATTATCGTTTTTATGGTTTTTATCCGGATTAAATTCCCCCCAACCATCTATCTGCCTGTCATCATGCTCCGCTCCAACGCGTGATACATCAAAATCAGCCAAATTTGAAGCATCTACAGGTTCAGGTACCTTTTCGGCATTAATAAAAACCGTTTGCCATTCTGGAGGATCCGGATAAGTGAAACTACTGCTTTGATACCTGTCGCCTTTATCATCCCAGAAAGGTTTTCCATCCGGCAGTTTTGCAAAAGGCGTTACGGGATTCGGAGTATCACCACATGAAGTGCTGCGGGCAAGCATACGCTGAAATAAATGTCCCTGATGCTTTTTCAGCAAAGGATGAGGCTGCCCTCGAGAATTATTGGGTAATCCCTGCCAACCAATTGAGCGTAGCGGGCGTGACCCCATTACCCGGTCATGAGGACAAAAGTAAATATAGGTACGCCCGTGGTTATCTCGTTCGGCAACACTGCTGCCACTTTCACCGGCAGGAGTGACATCAGGTCGCCAGTTCTTTTTATCCGCTGTCTGACCTACGCAAAGTCCTTCATATCCAAGTGATGACAGGTGATTTTTTCTGGAGGCAACCTTGTCAACGATCGCAGATAATGTGCTCTGTCGCCCTTCAGGAGAGATGCATTCCTCTGCTGGAAGCGAGGCGCCATTAAGGTCATTATGATCCAGTGCATAAGGTGAGTTAAGTACAAATAATGCATCAGGTGCATTCTTCGCTATCGCTACCGCAGCCATTGCAACCATAGTGCCCTGGCTGTGAGAAATAATGGTTACTGTATCTTTGGGATATTTATTACGAATACTGTCAACCAGGTCTGCAAGGCGTTTTGCTGCATGGGCATAGTATTTTCGCGGTGGGGCATTGGTTAAAAGGCGATCTTTGTCGTCATTAAACCACTGGACTTTGATACCTGCGACTCTCTCTTTAAACCCCTTCTCGCTCCATAAAGAATGAAGATTATTTGTACCATTCTGGAATGGCCCACCGCCCCAGAAAAATGGGCCCTGAGCCATAATACTTTCATGAGAAACACCTTGCATTTTCAACTGATGATAATCAACGCCTTTTCTATTGGCTAACGGTATAACATATTTATCTTCATTACCTTTAGGTGAAGCATACCCCCAGTAAAAGCGAATGACTGGAGAGGTTTCCTTCTTAGGCGCAGGCAAATCTCTTTCTATAAGAGGTTCAATCTCTATTTTTTCATCAGAAAAATATTTATTAGCCACTAGTTTATAATCAGTCCCTTTTAATCCAAGTCTCTTATTCAGGCCTTCACAAATTTTGTCCTCAGCAATTGAAAACCATTCTCCTGTCGAGTTAACACCATGTACAAGAATAATAACCCCAGGCAAATGTGGAGGTAAATTACACCCACCTCTGATTTGGCAATTTTTATGAGAGGGAAATGAACGCCAGGAAGGATGCCCATTATCATCAAACTTACATTCAAGTTCCCGAACAGGCTCATAATTATTGTTCATTTTTCACCACCTCCTTTTTCCCATTTGACTCATTGGTATATGTGATGATTTTAGCTTTAATGTTTTTATTGCATTGATATTTAACATCAATACTTGACGTTGAAAACTTCGGAAATTTAATTCCATCTTTATAAACTTCATCTTCAATCCTAATCTGGATTTCAGACAATTCGTTTGCCATTAAATTCCTTTCCTCATGTGTTTTCGGTGGCGTTAATGTTCTGAGATAGTCGAATATACGAAATCTAGGTCCATACTCGTTTGCATAGGGAATTTTTTTTCTTATCAGTTCTTCTTTCACTAACTCATCAATTTTTTTCTGCCAGTCATCATAAACACTGATTAAATTGCCGTCAGAAAACCTTAATTTATTCACTGAGCTAAGGTCATTGAGACCTGTAGGGCGAGAATAGCTATCCTCCGTTTTAGATTCATCCCTTAGATAAACACCATCATTAGCCACTACTACTTTAAGCTGACTAAAACGTTCTGGGGTGCTGTATTCCATAGCTACAATTTTATATATAAATGAGTTCCCATGATCTGCTGAAAAGAAGAAAAACACAGGGCAACCTGTTTCTGACCTTCCACTACCACAATATTGTCTGGTAGATGCGCCAGGGAATGCAAGATAACCATTATCTGCCCCATTAATAACAGAACCTTTATAAGCTGCTAAATTATTCCCTCGGCGATAGGAGAAATCATAAAAATCGATATCCCATCCCAGGTGTGTTTTTATTCCCCGCTGAGAGTCATTGTAATATACCTGTCCACCCTTATCACAGGATATGTAGTTTTCCAGCGTCAGGTATCGATTTTTATCTATGCGATAAATAATTTGTGGCGGAGCATCCGTTTCAACTTTCCGCGACTCTTCAACCTTTTGAGAGCCACTCATTCCTCCCAGGCCCACTCCAAAACTGGCCCCCATACTGGCACCTGCCAGGAACTGCAGGCCCTTATAAATGGCATACAGGAGCACACCGACAATGGCTATAATTGTAAGCACTTTTCTGTCTGACTGATTCCATCTCATCTTAATTCGCCTTAACCAAGCTGATAATCATATTGTCGATAACATCAGATGAATTGAGTGACGTCGCTCCAGAATCATCTGTCACACCTGAAACAACAGAACCATCTGGCATAGTGATTTTGTACGCTTTACCTGGTATAGGTTCTTTAGTCAGTGCATTTCTGATGACAAATCTCTCATCAAATGTTGAAGGCTCAAACGACTTCATCACCCCCTGCATACTGCCAGAACCGGCCTTTTTAATGCCGGCATTCTTAATCAGCAGCTTACCCGGACCGCCAATTTCAACATTTCCGCCCTTAATTTTGATATAGCCGCCACCACAGACCAGCGTCAGTTCATCCTGTGCAGTAACAACCAGTTTCTTGCCGCTTGATATATGCGTATCCTGTGTCGACCAGGTGGTGATATTCCCTCCCTGAGCCTGAATATCAATATCGTTATGCGAGCTGAACAGTTTTGCCCCTTCACGGCTGTACAGGCTGAGTTGCTTTCCTGCCGCCAGCGTAAAATCCTTCTGCACACCGACATCCAGCTGTTTACCCGCCGTCAGCGTCAGATTATCACTGGCTGATAGCTGCATATCTTCGCCGCTCACCAGTGCCATGCCTTTTGGCGCACTGCCCAGAATCACTTCCTCATGCAGTTGTTCGATTTTTTGCTTCAGGCGTTTTTGCTGACGGTCAACATCGGCAGCCAGTGCCTGAGCCTGCTGTGCGCTGGCAGCAAGGGATTCCATTTCCACTAATGCTGCTGAAAGCCGTGCGAGCGCCGGCTCCATATCCAGCACCTGCCCCTGCGCCTTCGCCTGCCCGTCAGCACTGATAAAAATCCCTTTCTGCGCCCGGATAGCCCCCCAGCTGTCCGTCCTGAGCTCAAAACCTTCCCCGCGCTGTTGTTTCTTGCTGTCGACCAGATGCCCGAGATTCAGCTGGCTCTTGCCGCCGTACTCCGTGCTGACCTTGATATGCTCTTTCCCGCGCTCGTCGTCGAGGCGGATTTTGTTGTTTGCCGGCGTGCGCAGAACGTTACGTTTGTAGTTACGGATGGTGACGTGGTCGCCGTGCGCCGAGTCGTGCAGCACCCCGGCGATGTACGGCCGGTCCGGGTTACCGTCCTCAAAACCAATCGCCACCTCGGTGCCCGCGAGCAGCGGCAGGTGCAGGCCGTAAGTATCTCCTGCGTAGGGGCGGGACTGACGAACCCACAGGCTCTCGAACCCGGTCTCCCAGCAGTCCCGGTCAAACAGCATGTTGACGCGGTAGCGGCCGTCCTTATCGATATGCCCGTAGGTGTCATTTTCAGTGGTACTGGTGACGCGGGCCGGTAAGGTGCCTGCCATCACCGGACGACTGCCGGGCGCCGGGCGGAAACTAAAATCCGGGCTGTCCGGGATACCGTCAAACCGGACGCCAAAGTCTTCATCACGCCGGGCATGGCTGTGCATCGCCGTGACAACCACGCCCTGCGCAAACACCTCGGCCACTTCGTCCCCGCCGGTGACTTTCAGCAGCATCCCCGGAGAGAGGGTCGGACAGCTGGTGAAGGCCCGGGTCTGCGTCTGGCCATTCAGGTAGCGTTCGTGACGAATGCGGGCGTAAAACGCCCCGGACTCCGGCGCCGGATTGCGGTCATGGGACGCTCCCGCCGTCAGGTAGTTATCGGCCCAGTGATAGGCATCACCGTACGTAGTGGCATCCCCGCGGGTCGCGTCCACCAGAGTATTCATGTCCTCCGTGGCCTGCCGGTAGTTGTAGTCGCGGGTGCTGACCTGCTTCTGCACCACGCTATGATGGCTCTCCATCTTCCACACCGAGTCCACACCCTGCGAATGCTGCCCGGACGGCGGCACCGACGGCAGCGTCAGTCCTGTTTCATACCCCTGCTGGCTGTCGTAAAACTCCACCACGTCGATGTTCAGCCGCGTGTCGGTGGTGAAGCGAAACCAGATACCGACCTCACCCAGCAGGCGGGTGATAAAGTGCAGGTCGTTCTCACCGTACTGCATCACCTGCTCACGCCGTGGATACTCTCTGGTGAGCGAAAACAGAAAATCCTGGCCGCGCATGCCGTGGCGCTCGCGCAGGATTTTCTCCACAATCTGCGGGACGGACATATCCTGGTAAATGGCGTTCTGGTGCGAACGGTCAAGCAGCGCCAGGCGCGGCTCAAGCGTCAGGGCGTAGCGGGTTTCGTCCTTTGAGGTGCCAAGGCGTTCAAAACCCGTCACCACTCCCTGAATCACCCGCACCGGCTGCTGGATTTTGATGCCGTAGCCCTGGTCAACCGGGGCCTGCAGCGTCAGGGAAGCCGCTTTCATCAGCATCATCTCTTTGCTGATGGTATGGTCAGCGCTGGTGAACTCAATACGGTAGCGGAAGGGTTTGCTCAGGGCTTCATCGCCTTCAAACGCCAGCACGTCAAGCCCTGCGTCACAGCCCTTCACCGAAAGCAGATGATGGCTGTGGCTGAATCTTAACGGGGGATTACTGCTCATGCGTGCTCTCCTTCTGTGAGGTCAAACTCCAGTCCGATACCCTGAGCCAGTTCGACTTCCGGCTGCAGATCCGGCCGCTCGTCAGATTGCGCATCCAGTTGGCTCTGGCCAAGCGTCAGTAAGGGCCACAGCCCATCACAGCGAGCCAGGTTAGGTTTCCCGCCCAGCGCCATCAGCAGATGAACGCTGCGGATGCTCTGTTCTCCGGCAAGCGAGGCCAGCAGCCAGTGCCCCGGCAAAATTTTCGCATGGGTGCGGGTCTGACAGAGCGAAGCCGCCCCTTCCATCGCACGGGCACAGTAAGGGTTCAGACATCGCAACAGGCTGGATGGATTTTCCATGAATCTCTCTCTTTGTCAGTTCCTGGACACGCTACCGCCCCTCGCTGTTCACCAAAGCGCATAAGGTCAGGCAGACAGATTGTATTTTTCTTTGCTGAGTGCCCGCATATCAGGCTCTCAGCAAAAAACTTTGGACAGGAAACCCCGCCCGCATCAGGCGATTGCCCTAAATAATTCGTGTTGCAGGCAGGCGGCAAGTTCGTGAATCCCCGGGAGCATAGATAACTATGCAACCGGGGTGAGCGGACGTAGCCAACGCACCTGCGGCGCGAAGTATGACGGGCAATTACGCGGTGGCGCGTTCGTTCCAGCTATCGGAATGAATGATGTTGCCGTCTTTGTAGGTCCAGGTGATTTTTTCGTAACGCAGTTCTACGCGCTCAAGATGGTTGTGCTTCTCTTTAGAAGGATCCTTGATGTCGTACATTTCAGGGCTCACTTTCACCACCTTCACGTTCTCAAGCCTGGTGTTGAAGTACTCCACTTCCTGGCCCGCGTCGTTGATCTTGTACCACTTGAATTCCGCAGACTTGAGGGTCTGACCGGTGGTCACCGCCTTGTACAGATACGGGCTGGACGAGTCTATTTCCTTGGTGAACAGGAACGGCGTGTGGATACGGGTGCCGGTCAGTTTGCCGGTGTTGTTATCGGTCGGGATGTACAGGTTATGCTCCTGAGCGACAACTTCGATGCTGCCCTCGCGATCCTGAACGTCCACAGATCCTTTAATGTCCGCACCGCCGTCGTCTTTCAGCCAAAGATAAACAGGAATTGCCATGGAATTACTCTCCATTGTGTTGTGATGCGCCATCATCCTGCGATGACGCCGGGTATTTGCCGGGTATCTGACAGGCATTGGCCTGCGGTACCAGACTGATTTCGACACGGCGGTTGAGCGTACGCCCTTCCGGAGTGTCGTTGGTTGCGACAGGACGGCTTTCGCCATAGCCCTGCACCGCAAAACAGCTTTCCGGCACGTCGCCGGTGTCGCGCATCCAGTCGCGCACCGCTTCGGCACGTTTCTGAGAAAGCGTCTGGTTCAGTTGCGGATTGCCGGTGTTATCGGTATGCCCGGACACGACAATCAGCCAGCCCGGTCTGGCCTTAACCCCCACCAGTGAATTGATCAGCATTTTGGTGGAGCCTGGCTTGAGGTTGTACTTGCCCGAGTCGAACAGCGACATGCTGTCGAGGCGGATAATTTTCGCTACCGGTTTGGGTTTCGGCTGTGGTTCAGGCGGCAGTGGCGGCGGCACATACGAGCGGATCGCTTCCAGCACCGGCATGCGCAGACGCCCGCCCTGATACAAACCCAGGCTCAGCCGGGCCGGTACGCCGTTACGTGCATGGTCGTCCAGCAATGCCGCATCCTCGCGCAGGGCCGCAACGGCGTCGGCTTTCGGGCCGTAGTCATCCATAGAGATGCGGTCGTAACGGGTAATATCGAAGCTCACGCGTTGCAGCTGCTGGCGATTGTTCCAGCCACTGCTGAGCAGCGCAGCGATAGTCGCCAGCGTGAAGATCCCGAGCGCACAGCGGAAGGCTTTGTCACGCGGCGTCAGGCCTCGCCCTTCCGGCAGCAATGGCAGGACAAAATCCGGCAACGGGGAAATAACCGTACTGTCCGTTCCCACCGGCTGCCAGCCGGTCACCTGTTGCATCGCGGTGTGACGGGACAACCACGCCGTCCAGGCCGATGTGGTCAGGCTTCCGGCAAGGATTGGTCTCATGCCCCACACCACTGCGGCAGGGGCAATGACCGGCACATCGGGGTTCTCATCCATAAAAACAGCCTTGACGTGCTGATGGAACCAGCTCATCAGGCTGTTCATCAGCACCTGCTGCTGCATCGCAGGCGTTCCGCCGGCGGTGACCCATGCAGCGACAGAGCCCGGAACTGAAGATTCACGCCAGACCCTCACCCCTTCACCCGGGAGAGCCATCTGCCAGAACAGGTCATTCGTCATCGCGCTGCCGACCTGACCATTCAGAATCAGTGGCACAGAATGACCCGTTTCTTTACGCAGCTGGCTGATGCGCCAGCGCAGGGTCAGCAGACCACTGGTCAGAGCTTCGCTGTCCGGGTGTTGCTGCGGACAGACACAAACCATTACCGACAGCTGACGTCCCCAGTCAGGACGCAGCCACAGTATCTGGCGGGCTACCTGCTCCAGGTCCTGATGATCCTCCACGCGGATCCAGCATCCCTGCGGGACGATGAGTACCGGTGATTGATGCGGCCAGGCCAGCGGCAGATCGCCGCAGACCAGCACCACGGGCTGACGGTAAGTGGCTTCCGGTAGGTTATCCAGTTGCAGGGTGACGTCATGCCGCGCGCGACGACTGGCGACATACCAGCACGCCATGATAAGCCCCAGAACGGTAAGCAGAACGAGTACTGACACCAGTCGGGTGACCGACAGAAAACCCAGGCAGACCACGGTACTTAGCAAGGCGGCCCACAGCGCAAGTCCGCGCTGTTGCGCAGGGCTCATTTCACCGCTCCCGGCAACAGGGTCTGCAGCATCTGATCCAGCCAGCGATCCAGTCCCCACCAGAGTGCGGCGACCACCACCACGCTCAGGCCAATACGTACGGGCCATGATGCCAGCCAGCCGCCCATTTCCCGTCCGGCACGGCTTTCCACCAGGACAGGATGGGTTTGTGGATAGCTGAACGGCGTGACATATTCACCAAGTGCATTAATGAGTTTCTGGCGTTCAGGGTCGTTCAGAGAGCGGAAATTGCCGAGGAAACCCAGCATCATGACTCGCTGGAAGCAGGTCACAACAGCGTGGTCAGGAGCCGGTTCACGCAGCACATCGCGCATCCGATCGCACAGCGTGTCACCGGCGTCCATAGTGCCAAGGAAGTGCCCCTGCAGGGGAATGTCATACCACTGCACGCAGGCATCGTCCTCCACACCGCGACCTTTGACCGCCTCATCGAGCAGCGCACACTGTGCCGTGAGAATATGCTGACAGCTAGCTTCATCAAGTTCGCTCGCTTTCAGCTCACGCTGGACTCGTTCGACATCAGTAATGCAGCGTTCCCAAAGCGTGAGCCCTTCCCCGTCCTGGAATATCGGACCGTGACGCAGGCTGATCACCTGCAGCCAGGTATCCTGAAGCAGGGCATCTATATCAATGAACGCGGCGCCGCCGCGTTTACGCTCACTCATGTTCTCAGTACCGCAAAAAGTTCAAGTTCAGGCTCGCCGAGCATTCCCGGAACGTAAAACATACATGTGCCGCTCTGGAGCATTTCGGTGGTCAGGGGGTGAGAGACATCCAGGCTGAAGTACTGGTTTTCCAGACGCAGTGGAATGGCTGCCGGTACATGACGCAATGGCGCGAGAGGTACGCCCACCCGCGATGAGTTGACGATACTTCTGACATGATCGGGACTGCCGACCTTGCACTGGCGCGGGAACTGCTCCTGCAGCTGTGCCGCCGACATCCGCGAACGCACGGAGAGATAGTAATCCGCCCCTTCACGCAGACGCGGATCGTGCAGACGGGCCTGCCAGAAGTGCAGCCGGGCATCGTGCTCAAGTTCAATCGCCACCACCCGCGACGGCAGGCTGGCTTCCAGCAGGTCACCCAGTAAATCAAACAGCGGCGGGAAAACGTTATTCAGTTGCTCATGCTGCCAGACCGGGATCGCACTCACCTGGTGCTCCAGCGAGAAGGTCAGCAGGCTGCCCGCCAGACGGGCCAGCTCCGGATACAGACGCTCCGGTGGGCTTTGCGGATGGCGCTGAAACTGTGCGAGCACGGGCTCAGCGCTGTTCAGAGCATTGAGCAACCAGAACAGGGACACATCGGCCACGGCAAAATCCGCCATCCGTTCGTTGCTTTCCCTGCGCATATCCATCAGGCGGCTCAGGCGGGTACGCAACTGGGTCATCAGTTGCTCCAGTTGGGTCATCAGCCAGCGGCTACCCTGGATGGCCAGGAGCGGGGGAAGAAACGTCTCATCAAGTTGCCACGCCCTCTGCGAATCCTGCTGCAGGCGGGCGATCGGACAGGTCAGGTAATCGCTGTTATTCTGATGGGCGAAACGCAGCGTCAGCTCCGGGCGCATCACCGCAATCTGGCGGGTATCTTCCCCAAAGGCGTTGCGGACATCCCGCCAGCGCTGCCGATAGCGAACAGGACGCTCAGCCACCTCATCGGGTTTCAGGCAGTTGCCGCCGTTCGCCCGCAGCAGCGGAAGGGCCAGTACCACCACCACGTGCTGCGATTCATTCTCAAGCGCCAGTACCGGTGGCAAATCGTCAGCGTTATCCGTATCGATTAATGTCCCGTCGGGGAAACGGATATGCAGATGACGGGCCTGCAGGCGGCCCAGTTTCAGTGCATCCGATTCGAATGTGGCATCGATCATCCCCCAGGGATGAGAAAGCCCGAGTCGGGCGATACATTCCGCAGACCAGGCTGAATACGCGGCCTGCTGCTGGAAGTGCTGGGGAGAGACCATAACGCCCCTGCCCCATAACGGTTGTTCCGTTTTCATTGGCTTTCTGCCTTAGCTTATTATTTCGCCTTTGGCATCTGGCTGACCAGAGACAGGTTCACGTCCATCCCTTCCACCTGGAAGTGCGGCACCGCGTACAGCTTCACCCGGAAGAAGCCCGGATTGTCCTCGATATCTTCCACCACCACCTTCGCGTCGCGCAGCGGGTGTGAGGCCTGCAGCTC
>NZ_CAXSXW010000027.1:0-25802 GCF_964241505.1 Klebsiella sp. Q11 | reverse complement strand
ATTAATAAATGATTTTATTAATTTACTTTTTGCAAATAAATTAATAACAAATTATAGTGAGCGCACAATAATCCTTAATTCTATTTTCCCGGAGCAGCCTGATGCTAAAAACTGAAATGATCGACAAGCTGAATGCGCAGATGAATCTCGAACTTTATTCCTCTCTGCTTTATCAACAAATGAGCGCTTGGTGCAGCTACCACAGTTTTGAAGGCGCCGCCGCGTTTCTGCGTCGCCACGCGCAGGAAGAAATGACCCATATGCAGCGCCTGTTCGACTATCTGACCGATACCGGCAGCCTGCCCTGCATCACGGCTATCGCCTCACCTTTCGCCGAATATGCGTCCCTGGATGAGCTATTTCGCGTCACCTACGAACATGAACAGCTGATTACGCAGAAAATTAACGAACTGGCCCATGCGGCAATGACCAGCCAGGATTATCCGACATTTAATTTCCTGCAGTGGTACGTTGCTGAGCAGCACGAAGAAGAGAAACTGTTTAAATCCGTTATTGATAAATTGACCCTTGCCGGTAAAAGCGGTGAAGGCCTGTACTTTATTGATAAAGAGCTGGCAACGCTCGATACACAAAATTAATAATTACGGCAGCGACGCCCGGCGTTCGCTGCCGTATGAGTATTAATGGCGGCAAATTTTACTTTCGTGCGTATTAAATCCTTCCTCAGCGGCAATAAATTTGCCTTTTTTCTGCAAAAACGCCACCAGCTCCGCCGCGCTCAGATTTTCCGCCGAGCAGGTATGGAATCGAACCTCTTTCCCAAAACGGTCGATAATCGCCGCTTCCAGCGTAGCAACAGTGTAAGACTCGCCTGATGAAATCATCATTTGCAGTACTTCGTGACCATGAGTCGATGGCATAACCCCTCCCGTAAAGGCCGAAGAATAAACCAGCCAGGACGGCGGATTCTTGCGCCAGCGCAGCTTTCGCGCAAACCCCTGGCATCGTAAAGTTATCATTACACTCCCTGTAACCCTCATTTGACGAACTCACTGATTTCACATACTCTGCGCGGCATAATTAATTGTGTATTCCGTGATGGATAGAGAAAAGCGTGAAGAACCGCACTCTGGGTAGTATTTTAATCGTTGCCGGCACCACAATCGGCGCAGGGATGTTAGCGATGCCGCTGGCCTCGGCGGGCGTGGGTTTCGGCGTAACGTTTGGTTTGCTGATAACGCTGTGGGCGCTGATGTGTTATACCGCCTTATTGCTGCTGGAAGTGTATCAGCACGTGCCGGCTGATATGGGACTGGGGTCGCTGGCCGCGCGCTATCTCGGCCGCTACGGGCAGTGGGCTACCGGGTTTTGCATGCTGTTTCTGCTGTACGCTCTCACCGCGGCCTATATTAGCGGCGCCGGCGAGCTGCTGGCCTCCAGCCTCAACCAGTGGCTGGACTGGCGACTGCCTCCTGCGGCAGGCGTCCTGATTTTTACCGGGATCGGCGGGACGGTAGTGTGTATCGGAACCTCGCTGGTCGATCTTTTTAACCGCTTTCTGTTCAGCGCAAAAATTATCTTTCTCGCCATTATGCTGGCTCTGCTGCTGCCGCATATTCACCAGGTAAATTTACTGACGCTGCCGCTACAGCAGGGACTGGCTCTGTCAGCGATTCCGGTGATTTTTACTTCGTTTGGTTTTCACGGCAGCATACCCAGTATTGTGAGCTATCTGGGCGGGGATATTCGCAAGCTGCGTCGGGTATTTGTCATCGGGAGCTTTATTCCCCTGGTCGCCTATATTTTCTGGCAGCTGGCGACGCTCGGCAGCATTGACTCTCCCGTCTTTACCGCGCTGCTGGCAAAAAATGCCGGGCTTAACGGGCTGCTGGAAGCTATCCGCGAAGTGGTCGCCTCACCGCACGTTGAGCTGGCGGTGCATCTGTTTGCCGATCTGGCGCTGGCGACGTCATTTCTCGGCGTGGCGCTTGGGTTATTCGACTATCTGGCCGATCTGTTTCAACGCCAGAACAGCGCCGGTGGACGGATACAGAGCGGCCTGATTACCTTTTTGCCCCCGCTGGCGTTCGCGCTATTTTACCCGCGTGGCTTCGTGATGGCGTTAGGCTATGCGGGCGTCGCGCTGGCCGTGCTGGCGCTCATGCTGCCTGCGCTGCTGGTCATGAAGAGCCGCAAACAGCATCCTGATGCAGCATGGCGGGTCGCGGGAGGCTCAGCGGCGCTGTGGCTCGTCCTGCTCTGCGGGATCGGCATCGTCGCGATCCAGTTCGCGATTGCCGCAGGCTTGCTGCCCGCGGTGGGGTAAAAAGAAGGGGGCCATATTGGCCCCTTCTTTTATTTGGCTAAACAGCACTGCTTATATTTCTTACCGCTGCCGCACGGGCAAGGATCGTTGCGCCCCACCTTCGCCTCATTCCGGATGGGCTGCTGAACTTCCGCCGGTTGCGCGTGCTCAGTCCAGTAGTTATAAAGCGCCAGGGCGGCAGGACGAATTCGCTCAACGCTGGCGACAAACTCTTCCGCGGATAATTCATCAAGCGCCTCAAATCGCTCCTCGGTACCGTGCAGGGCAATCACGTCCAGCTCCGCCTGCAGCTCAGCCGGCAACGCGGACCAGTCGCTCAGCCCCACTCCGCGCATATAGCCGAAGCACCACTCTTCAACAATCGTGAGCTCCTGCCCTTCCTCTTCGCGGCTGCCGAACATCGGTTCGAACTGTTCGGGATAATCGCTCAAGCGCTCGGCAATATCGCTCATTTGCTGCAGCGTCAGGTTCACAAAACGATCCCGCTCGCGATCGTTGGCCCAGCGCGGCACGTTATCCGCTCCGCCCCAGATAGCAAGCAGCCACTGCGCGGGTTCAATCTCCGTCGGCCCGGAGAGAATGGCCGTCAGCAGCCCATCAAGCTCGGCAACGTCCATGATGGTGCCTTCTACCGCGTATTTCGACAGGATATCGTCCAGCCATTCAACTTCGCTTTCGTTCAGGGGTCCAGTTTTCATAAACAGGCTCATCGTCGTAAAAAATGGCGCTTACAGTAGCGGAAATAGCGAGAGAAAACCACCCGGCTACTCAAGGTTCAGGCTGCGCAGCGTCTCAGCAATCTCACGAAAGGCATCCGGCGAAAGCGGTAACAGGGGGCGCGGCAAACAATCCTCACCGCACATACCGAGGATCGTCGCCGCTGCGGCAGTGACCCGCAGGCTTCCGCCATACTTTCTGTAGAGCGTCCACAGCGGCTCCAGCCTGGCGCTTATTGCCTCCGCCCGCTGAGCCTCCCCCCGCGTCGCGGCCGCCGTCAGCTCTTTGGCGACGTGCGGGAACAGGCCGCCGCACACCGAATACCAGACTTCGCAGCCGGCGTTCAGGCCATCGGCCGCGCAGGCGTCTCCGCTAATCCCGATCGTCACCTCAGCCGGTAGCTGCCGCCGCAGGCTCTGAACGCGCCGTGTGACGTCATTTTTAGCGGGACCCGGTATTTTAATTGAGGCGATTCCCGGCAGCGCAGCGATCGCGCCTTTAAGCGCATCCGAGGTCGTCACATGCGTGGTAACGGGGTTGTCGTAAACGCAGACGGGCACGGAGACTTCGCGGGTGACGGTCTGGTAAAAAGCAAAAATCTCCTCTTCCGTCAGTGGCTGATAGGCGATTGCCGGCAGGAGCAGCGCATTGGCGCCAGCCCGCTGCGCATCCTCTGCCAGACGAAGGACCCGATCGGTCCCCAACGCGCCGATCCCTGCCATAAGCGGCACCGCTCCGGCATGCGATTTGGCCTGTCGGATAACTTGCATTCTCTGCTCGCGGCTGAGCCAGGCATAGCTTCCCGTGGAACCGAGCACGCCGAGAGCATCGACGGCAGATTCGGCGAGGCGAGTGACAATCCGGGCAAAAGCGGTTTCATCAACGCTATGCTGATGTAACGGAGTCAGAGGAAAAGCGCAGAGGCCAGTAAACATTTCATCCCCACTTATTGAGATAATGATAGATTGCCGACACAGAGTAACAACAGAAGCGGGTTTTGTCCTATGACAAAAATGATTGAGGTGGGCTGAGGTTCAAAAGCGAGGTTATGGCAATACAAAAACAAAAAAACCACCCGTAGGTGGTTTCACGACACTGCTTATTGCTTTGATTATTCTGCTTTATCCCAATGGTACCCGGAGCGGGACTTGAACCCGCACAGCGCGAACGCCGAGGGATTTTAAATCCCTTGTGTCTACCGATTCCACCATCCGGGCTCGGGATAGAAATTGGAGGCGCGTTCCGGAGTCGAACCGGACTAGACGGATTTGCAATCCGCTACATAACCGCTTTGCTAACGCGCCTTAATGCTTGAACACCCGCTGATGCCGATGTTGTAAACTGGAGCGGGAAACGAGACTCGAACTCGCGACCCCGACCTTGGCAAGGTCGTGCTCTACCAACTGAGCTATTCCCGCATCATCAAGCTAATTTGCTAATTACTTGATTTTGTTATCGTCTGTCAGACAGTGCTGCCGTTCGATGCGTTGCATTCTACTTACCTGGCGCAATGAGTCAACGATATTTTTTAAAACCTTGTGTTGTTTGCTGAAAATTGCGCCGAAACGATCACTGATCAAGCAAATCGCCGCGCGCCGCGTTCAAATACTGCAGCATGGACCACAGCGTCAGCACCGCCGCCACGAGGAACAGACCAATCCCCGCCCATTCAACCCAGATATTTGGGCGCCACAGCATCCACACCAGCGCGGCCATTTGCGCCGTGGTTTTGACTTTGCCTATCCATGACACCGCCACGCTGCTGCGCTTGCCCAGTTCAGCCATCCACTCGCGCAGCGCGGAGATAATAATTTCACGCGCGATCATGGTGGCGGCCGGTAACGTCACCCACCAGGTATGGTAATGCTCGGCAACCAGTACCATCGCAATAGCCACCATGACTTTATCCGCGACCGGATCGAGGAAAGCGCCGAAACGCGTGCTCTGATTCCAGCGACGCGCCAGATAACCATCAAACCAGTCGGTCACCGCTGCGACAAAGAAAATTAGCGCACAGGCAAAAGGGGCCCAGGTAAACGGCAGATAAAACGCCAGTACAAAGAACGGGATAAGAATGACGCGAAACAGAGTAAGCAACGTAGGGATATTAAATTGCATAGTAACGGGTAACTATCTGTTGTAAGTAAAAATTAGCCCTATGTTGCTACAGAGCCCCTAATGTTTCAACGAGTAGAAGATCTTTTCTGCCAGACCGTGAGATATACCCGGTACTTGCGCAATTTCTTCGACGCTGGCTTTCTGCAACCCCTGCAGGCCGCCCATATATTTCAGCAGCATCTGTCGGCGTTTGGGTCCGACCCCCTCAATGGTTTCCAGCGTGCTGGTGCTTTTTACTTTTGCCCGTTTCTTACGGTGGCCGGTAATGGCGTGATCGTGCGACTCGTCGCGAATATGCTGAATCACATGCAGCGCGGGGGAGTCCGGCGGCAGACTAAAGCCCTCGCCTTCCGGTTCAAAGAATAACGTCTCCAGGCCCGCTTTACGATCGCTGCCTTTTGCCACGCCCAATAACAGAGGGTGACTTTTATCCCACGGCACGTCCAGCTCGGCAAAAACCGTCTTCGCCTGCCCAAGCTGGCCTTTACCGCCGTCGATCAGGATAACATCGGGAATTTTACTCTCTTCTATTGCCTTACCGTAGCGACGACGCAGGACCTGATTCATCGCCGCGTAATCATCTCCCGGCGTGATACCGGTGATATTGTAACGGCGATACTCTGCGCGCAGCGGTCCGTTGCTATCAAAAACCACGCACGACGCCACCGTCTGTTCGCCCATCGTATGGCTGATGTCAAAGCATTCCATCCGATTGACGGCCGGAAGCTTGAGTAATGTCGCCAGCGCCCGCAAACGTTGCGTAATCGTTGAATGCTGGGAAAGCTTGGTGGTCAGCGCCGTCGCGGCGTTCGTGCGCGCCAGCTTCAGGTAACGGGCGCGATCGCCGCGGGGTTTGGTCTGTACGTTAACCCGGCGCCCGGCCAGCTCTGAGAGCGAATCCGCCAGCAGGGTTTTGTCGCCCAGGTTAAAATCCAGCAGGATCTCGCCCGGCAGCGTCCGCATCTGGCTGCCCTGCAAATAGAACTGTCCGACAAAGGTTTCCACCACTTCACCGAGTTCGGTGCCATTCGGCACTTTGGGGAAATAGCTGCGGCTACCAAGGACTTTACCCTGGCGGATAAACAGCACGTGGACGCACGCCATGCCGGCATCAAACGAGACGCCAATAACATCCAGATCGTCACCGGTATTGGAGACGAACTGTTTCTCCGTTACCCGACGTACGGCCTGAATCTGGTCGCGGATCCGCGCTGCCTCTTCAAATTCCAGCGCCTGACTGGCCTTTTCCATGCGGGCAATCAGCTGAGTCAGTACCTGATCGTCTTTGCCCGCCAGGAACAGGCGCACGTAGTCGACCTGCTGGGCATACTCTTCCTCACTCACCAGTCCGGCAACGCACGGCCCCAGACAGCGGCCAATTTGATACTGCAGGCAAGGCCGCGAACGGTTGCGATAGACGCTGTTCTCACACTGGCGGATAGGGAAGATTTTTTGCAGCAGCGCTAACGTCTCGCGAACCGCGTAGCCGTTGGGGAACGGGCCAAAATATTCGCCTTTCGCATGCTTCGCCCCACGATGCGTCGCCAGGCGAGGATGCGTATCGCCGCTAAGGAAAATAAAGGGATAGGATTTATCATCGCGCAGCAGCACGTTGTAACGCGGCTGGTATAGCTTGATGTAATTATGCTCAAGCAGCAGCGCTTCCGTTTCGGTGTGGGTCACGGTAACGTCAATCTGGGCGATAAGCGCCACCAGCGCTTCGGTTTTACGCGAAGCCAGGTTGCTGCGAAAATAGCTGCTCAGCCGCTTTTTCAGGTCTTTCGCTTTGCCTACATAGATAACAGTACCGCCAGCGTCATACATACGATAGACGCCCGGCTGGCTGGTTACTGTTTTCAGGAAAGCTTTTGCATCAAAAACATCACTCACTGACTTGCTAACGACTCCGCATTGCACAGGCCATGGCGAATTGCCAGGTGCGTCAGCTCCACATCGCCGTGTATGTTCAGTTTACTGAACATACGATAGCGGTAGCTGTTCACGGTCTTGGGACTCAGATTCAACTGCTCTGAGATCTCGTTGACCTTCTGACCTTTAGTAATCATTAGCATAATCTGCAATTCTCGCTCAGACAAACTGGCAAACGGCGACTCCGCCTTCTCCGGTTCAATCTGGCTTAGCGCCATCTGCTGGGCGATATCAGAGGCGATATAACGCTGACCCGATGCCACGCAGCGAATCGCATTCACAACCTCCTGCGGCGCGGCGCCTTTACTGAGGTAGCCAGCAGCCCCGGCCTGCATGACTTTCGCCGGCAGCGGGTTTTCCGTATGCACGGTCAGCATAATCACTTTGGCATCAGCAACGGAACGGGCAATTTTTCGCGTAGCCTCAAGGCCGCCGATACCCGGCATGTTCATATCCATCAGGACTACATCAACGGGATTCGCGCGGCACCATTTCACGGCATCCTCACCGCAGCAGGCCTCGCCGGCAACTTTAATCCCTTTTATATCTTCCAGAATGCGTCGTATCCCTGCGCGCACCAGTTCGTGGTCATCAACAAGAAGGACGTTGATCAAAGGAATATTCTCCAGAATTAGGGATAACGCTACTGATAGCTTATCTCCCACATATTACCGGGTTTTAACCTAATTTTGAAAGCCAAAAAATGTGCTGGGAAAGATTTCTTGCGCAATTATGGAAATTTGTCTGCACACCCGCTGGAAAGCCATACATAACATAGAGTTGTACAACAGTTATTTTTTAACATTCATCATACAGATTACGTAAAAACACAACACATTGCGCAGGCGATAAATATGTGCCTGAATATGTAACAATTATTAACACGAAAACGGGCCGTACGAAAAAATTAACACGCTTAGATCTCATGAATACGTATTATTCAGTCAATTAAATCATTCACCACTCGGATGAAAGAACAGAAATCAAGCACTCCTTTTTTTTCCTTTGCTTGTGGTATACTGCGCCGCCTTCACTTTTAGTCATGCGCAATTGCGCAGAAAGCAACCGAGGATATAGATGAGCACTCCAGATTTTTCCACTGCGGAAAATAACCAAGAACTGGCACAGGAAGTTTCGTGTCTGAAAGCAATGATAACGCTGATGCTGCAGGCCATGGGTCAGGCTGATGCAGGCCGCGTGATTATTAAAATGGAAAAGCAAATCGCGCAGATGGAAGATGAGGCTCAGGCTGCCGTATTCTCCTGCACCGTTAAGCAAATTAAGCAGGCATATCGTCAGTAATCAATTACCGGCTGAAGGTATTACTAACAGCCGGTCTTACGTCTGGCACGCAGAACAACACATGAGATCAAATTAAGCCCGTCGCTACTGCATAGCAGGCAATTTGGGTTTTGTTTGGCGCGTTGAATTTTCGCTGCATATTTTTCTGATGGAAATTGACGGTATTTTCTGAGATAGACAGAATCATTGCCACCTCAGCCGAGGTTTTCCCTTCCGCCGTCCATTTCAAAATCTCCAGTTCACGTCGACTAAATTTCATTTCCGGCGGCATAACCATCTCGTCCTCCAGGCGCAAAAGCGTCAGCAGGCTCAATTCGGTTAGCGTTCTTAAGCGCATCTCCAGTTCATCTTCCGCAAAGGGTCCCTGGCTATGGCTGGTTCCTGAAACGGATAAGAATCCCTGAGCATGGTTCGGCAGCGTCAGGCACTGCGTGACGCCCTTGCGTAATCCATGGTCGCGCGCGCCGTCCCATAATTCCGGTGTATCATGGAATAGCTTGTCGTTCCATGGCAGATGCCCACGAAGGAAATTCTCCTTGCGCAGCACCGGGTCGATCGCCAGATAATTCTCGGCTTGATAATGCGCCATCCAGGCCTGAGGATAGGTCGATTGCAGCGTCACCCTGGGCCGAGTAAAAGGCACGGGATGCCGTACGCAGAGTGCGAAGTAGTCATATTCCAGCCCTTTTGCTTCCTGCTGCAGAAGATGATAAACCCCCTCGCCTGCAGAAACGGACTGAAATTGTTGCAGCATTTCCCGCCGCCAGCTGAAAAAATCATTGTCCCTCATAACTAACCAAATAACTCCTGAGTGATAATCATTATTATAAATACATAAAACTAACACATAAATCCTGCTTATATGTATAAAAAATGGCAGCCACCGCATTTATTAGACTACGTCCGGCGAAAGTACCGGATACGTTAAAAAATTATGCCAATTGATGTGGCACAAAACCTTGACAGATGTATCGTCGTTGCTTATGACCACTATCCGGACATACTTTTTTTGCTGATAAACCGGTTATTCAGCGCTGCCCGGCCGCATCCGTCAGCACAAGCCTGAGCGAATGCGGCCGGCGCGGGGCGATTACTGCATCAGGAATTTTTCGAGGAACTGGCGGGTACGCGCGTGCTGAGGATTGGCAAACAGCGCTTTTGCTTCACCCTGTTCAACGATACGCCCCTGATCCATAAAAATAGCGCGGTCCGCCACGTCGCGGGCAAAGCTCATCTCATGGGTCACGATCACCATCGTGCGCCTCTCCTGCGCCAGCTGGCGAATGGTATTGAGTACCTCCCCTACCAGTTCAGGATCTAATGCCGACGTTGGCTCATCAAACAAAATGACATCCGGACGCATCGCCAGCGCGCGAGCAATCGCCACGCGCTGCTGCTGCCCGCCGGACAAACGACGCGGGTAGCTATTTTCTTTACCGGTAAGCCCAACTTTCGTCAGCAGTTCACGCGCCCGGGCGATGGATTCATTTTTATCCTCCCCTTTAACGATGACCGGCCCTTCGATAATGTTTTCCATCACCGTACGGTGGGGGAAAAGATTAAAATTCTGAAACACAAAGCCCACGTGCTGACGCAGGCGGCGAATGGCCGTTTTTTGCTGGTTGATGCTGCGCCCGGCATCGATCGTCACGTCGCCTACGCGAATCGTGCCGCTTTCCGGCTGCTCCAGGAGATTAATACTGCGCAGCAGCGTCGTTTTCCCCGAACCGCTGGGACCGATAATCGCCACCACTTCCCCTTGTTGAACCTCAAGGTCGATACCATGAAGCACCGTCTGGCCATGGAATTTTTTCACCAGGTTTTTGACTTCAATCGCACTCATTTTGGATCTCGCTCCTGGCGGTTCAGCTGATTTTCAAAATAGTTTTGCAGCGTGGAAAGCACCGTTGCCATTACCCAGTAGATAAGCGAAGCGGCCAGGTACATGGTGAATACCTCCAGCGTCCGGGAGGTGATCAGCTGAGCCTGACGGAACAGTTCTGGCACCTGGATAGTTGCCGCCAGCGAGGTATCTTTCACCAGGCTGATAAAACTGTTGGAAAGCGGCGGTAACGCCACGCGCGCGGCCTGAGGAAGAATCGCGCGGCGCATAGCCTGCCAGCGCGTCATACCAATACTCGCCGCGGCCTCCCACTGCCCTTTATCGATGGAGGCAATCGCTGCGCGCAGCGTTTCCGCCGCGTAGGCCGCCGTGTTTAAAGACAGGCCGATCATCGCCGCGGGAATAGGATCCAGCTCAATGCCGAACTGCGGCAAGCCGTAATAGATCATAAACAGCTGCGCAATCAGCGGCGTTCCGCGAAAGATGGAGATGTACATCCGCGCCAGCCATTTAATCGGCCAGACGGGCGACATGCGCATCAGCGCCAAAATAAACCCCAGCACGAGGCCAAAAAACATGCCGCCGATGCTGAGCTGTAGCGTAAATACCGCGCCCTTCAGCAGAAAAGGCGCGGAATCAATAACCAGTTGGATACTCTCTTGCATTCTATGTGTTCTGCATTAGATATGAGGATGATAGGCGAACAGAGCAGGCGCACCGCCGGTGTGAACAAACAGTATTGGGCCTTCATCCTTAAAGCGCTTCTGGCTGATACCATCAATCAATCCGGCCATCGCCTTCCCGGTATACACCGGATCCAGCAGGATACCTTCCAGCTGCGCCAGCAGCTTCACCGCCGCCATCCCTTCGTCGTTCGGTATTCCGTAACCCGGCGCAAAGTACTCATCCCACAGCTGAATACCGGCCTTAGCCTCCAGTTCCAGGCTATTTGCCACCGCCTGCTGCAGCGCAGCCACTTTTGGCAGCTGGTCAGCCACGCTGCGCGATACGGTCACGCCGATAAGCTCGGCATTGGGCATCAGCTGCTCCAGTCCCACGGCGAGGCCGGCATGCGTACCGGCGCTGCCGGAGGCGACGACCACTGAGGAGAGCTCGACCGCCCCTTCGCACTGCTGGGCAATTTCCAGCGCGCTCTCCACATAGCCCAGCGCGCCCAGCGCGTTCGAACCGCCAACCGGAATCACGTACGGACGATAGCCCTGAGCTTCAATGCGGGTCGCCAGCGCTTCCAGCTGAGCATTAGGATCGGTCAGCGCGTCGCACATTTCGACCTGAGTATTAAACAGGTCAAGCAGCAGTCGGTTACCGTTGGTCAGGTAGTTCTCAGCCCGGGTTCCCATTGGATTCTCCAGCAGCGCCACGCAGTGCAGGCCCAGCTTAGCCGCCACCGCCGCCGTCTGGCGCACATGGTTGGACTGGATAGCTCCTGCGGTAATCAGGGTATCCGCCCCTTCTCGCAGCGCATCGGCAGCCAGAAATTCAAGCTTACGTAGCTTGTTGCCCCCCATCGCAAGCGGGGTCACATCATCGCGCTTGATAAAAATTTCGCGGCCAAGGTAATCGGACAAGCGCGGCAGATATTCCAGCGGCGTCGGCGCGCCAATCAGTTCCAGACGCGGGAATAGGGTTAAATTTTGCAGTGACATAAGACCTCCTGACTGAATTATCCTTGATTATGCACGCTGTGACGCGCGAAATAAAAAAAGGCGCTATCAGGAGCGCCTTTTTTCACCGCTGGCCGTTACTTCGTGACGTCAGCGCCAAACCATTTTTCCGAGAGCGCCTTCAGGCTGCCGTCTTTTTGCATATCCGCAATGGCGCCATCAACCGCTTTCAGCAGGTCTTCATTACCTTTGCGCAGAGCGACGCCGGACTCCTGGCGAGAGAAGGCTTCACCGGTGACGGCAAGGGTGTTACCGGTTTTCTTCACCAGATCCAGCGCTGCCAGGCGGTCAACCAGGATGGCGTCAATTCGCCCTACGCGCAGATCCTGGTATTTCGTCGGGTCATCATCATAAGTCCGAATGTCGACGCCCTGTACGTTCTGGCGCAGCCACTCTTCGTAGTTGGTCCCCAGGCCGACGCCAACTTTCTTACCTTTCAGGTCGGCTGCAGTTTTAATCACGCCTTCGTTACCTTTTTTCACCAGCGCCTGGATCCCGGAAACGGTGTACGGCGTCGAGAAGTCATATTTTTGCTTACGCTGATCGGAAATAGTGACCTGGTTTATCACCACATCGATACGTTTAGAGTCCAGCGAAGCCAGCATGCCGTCCCATTTCGTGGGTTTAAGGTCAGCCTTCACGCCCAGATGTTTCGCCAGTTCATTAGCAAAATCCACCTCGAAGCCGGTCAGCTTACCGTCATCTCCCTGATAGCTGAATGGCGGATATGTCCCTTCCAGACCCACGCGTAGCGTGCCGCGTTCTTTAACCTGATTAAGCAGATTTTCAGCAGCAAAGGTTTTTACGCTGACGCCGGTCATTAATACGACGGCCATTGCGTCCATCAGCGCCTGACGACCCAGAAGTGCTAATTTCATAGATACCCCTAAAAGAGTGATATTTTGCTGTAGTGTAAGGCGTTTAACCTTAGTCACCAACATCGATACGCTACATCTTATTCCAAATTATTATATATGATGCCTTTTAGGGCATAGTGAAAACGTATCGAAAACATCTCCATTTTGCTGGATATCTCTCATACTGCAATGGTCAGCTTGATGACGTATGGAGCATGGAAGATGAAAAACCCCACGTTACTGCAGTGCTTTCACTGGTACTACCCCACCGGCGGCGAGTTATGGCGTGAAGTCGAAGCCCTGGCGCCAAACCTCAACGAAATCGGCATTAACATGATTTGGTTGCCTCCTGCCTACAAAGGCGCCTCCGGCGGCTACTCTGTCGGTTATGATTGCTACGATCTGTTTGACCTCGGCGAATTCGACCAGAAGGGGTCTGTCGCCACAAAATATGGCGATAAAGCCCAGCTGCTGGCCGCCATATCCGCCCTGCGCCAGCACGATATCGCCGTACTTCTTGACGTCGTGGTCAACCATAAAATGGGCGCGGATGAAAAGGAGCCGGTACGTATTCAGCGGGTTGATCAAAACGACCGCACGCAAATCGCCGAGGAGATTGTGGAATGTGAAGCCTGGACGCGCTACACCTTCCCGGTACGCGCCGGCAAATACTCTGAATTCATCTGGGATTATAAGTGCTTCAGCGGCATCGACCATATTGAGAATCCTGATGAAGATGGCGTGTTTAAAATCGTCAACGACTATACCGGAGAGGGATGGAACGATCAGGTTGATGATGAAATGGGTAACTTCGACTACCTGATGGGTGAAAATATCGATTTTCGCAATCGGGCGGTAACTGAGGAGATTAAGTACTGGGCCCGCTGGGTGATGGAACAGACCGGCTGCGATGGCTTCCGCCTCGATGCGGTTAAACATATCCCCGCCTGGTTTTATAAAGAGTGGATTGACCACGTCCAGGAGGTGGCGACAAAGCCGCTGTTTATCGTGGCGGAATACTGGTCGCATGAAGTCGATAAGCTCCAGCAGTATATCGACATGGTTGACGGTAAGACGATGCTCTTTGACGCGCCGCTGCAGATGAAATTCCATGAAGCCTCGCGGCAGGGTCGCGACTATGACATGAGCCAGATTTTTAGCGGCACCCTGGTGGAAGCCGACCCGTTCCACGCCGTAACCCTGGTGACCAACCATGATACCCAGCCGCTGCAGGCGCTGGAGGCTCCGGTTGAGGCCTGGTTCAAACCGCTGGCTTATGCGCTCATTTTGTTACGTGAAAACGGCGTTCCGTCCGTCTTTTATGCCGACCTGTTCGGCGCCAGCTACGAAGATACCGGCGGCGACGGCGAGACCTACGCCATTGAGATGCCGGTTATCGAGCAATTACACGAACTGATCGATGCCCGTCAGCGTTTTGCTCACGGCGTACAAACGCTGTGGTTCGATCATCCGAACTGTATCGCTTTCAGCCGCAGCGGCACCGAAGAGGATCCGGGCTGCGTGGTGGTGCTTTCCAACGGTGACGACGGAGAAAAAACGCTTCCTCTGGGGGAAAACTACCGTAATAAACGCTGGCGTGATTTTCTCGGCAACCGCGAGGAAGTGATTGAAACCGACGATGAAGGAAACGGGGTTTTTACCTGTAACGGCGGCAGCGTCAGCGTCTGGGTTATCGAAGAGGCGCTATAAAATACAGAGAAACGCCGCGGGCTGAGAAGGGTTTCAGCCCGCAAAAAGCTTATTGCCCGCTTTTATCAGCCGAGGCCTTTTTCCATGCCTGTTCACACTCAGGGGTGAGACGATCCACCCGCTTGAGCGTCATCCGGTCGTAGCTCAGGGTATCGCCTTCGCGCTCAATCGGATAAACATCCAACGCGGAGGTGACGTTATAAACCGCATCATCACGCTTCATTAATTTACCCGGCAGGACGATAACCCGCTGCCACTGGCGACAGTCAAGGGTATTGCCCTCTTTGGTGACGATCAGGCTCGCAATCGCATCCGGGCTCATCATTTCACTCTGCGGGCCGGCCGATTGCCAGTATCCTTCCAGCCCAGCCGGCGCTGGCGCTTTAACAACCTCGCTGTAGCTATCAACCTGAACACAGCCGGCCAGGGCCAGCAGAGCGCCAGCAAACACTATCTTTTTCATCATCCATCCCACACACCGATAAAAAAACATTGTGGCATTAAAGCGTTAAGCTCGCCACCCTTCGCGATTCGGCAACAGCGCAGCAGGGCGAACGTCGGGCACACCCAATATGGTAAAAAATAGCCTTCGAATGTTAAGTTATTCTAACCCATCGAATAAAACCCATAAATCAGCCGATGTTATTTTAACCATTCAATATAAGGATAATCCTATTTTAAAAAGCCACCAAAATGGCAAACTTATATATGACGGGTATTTATTGTTTTTATTTCCTCCACATAGCGATTTGTAGCCTTTACTTTGAGAATATTCCTGGCAAATTATGGGGCTTATTACGGAATAGTTCAGGCTGCCTAATGGTTCCACGGCAGCAGTCGTTTTTTTATTGCTAACAAAATGGACTTCATCGCGCTTGTCAGCGAGGAATAAATTATCGTTACGTGTTGATTGAGGATGGGTCATGTCAACGATTATCATGGATTTGTGCAGCTTCACCCGGCTGGGATTAACCGGGTACCTGACGGGCAGAGGGGTAAGGAAGCGCGATATCACTGAAGTACACAGTGCGCAGAGCCTGAAGGCTCTCTGCGAGACCAGCCGCCCGACGGTGGTATTTATCAACGAAGACTGCTTTATTCATCATGAAGAGAGCAACCAGCTTATCCGGCAAATCATTAGCCAGTATCCTGCGACGCTATTTGTTATCTTTATGTCCCTGGCGAATATACATTTCGATCACTATCTGCTGGTGCGCAAAAACTTACTTATCTGCTCTAAATCACTAACCGAAAAAGACCTGGACGACATCCTTGCCATCCGCCTGAAATATGAGAACTATCGTCCCACCCGGATTAATATCCCCACGCTGTCCTTAAGCCAGACCGAATCAAATATGCTGCAGATGTGGATGGCCGGGCACGGAACCTCGCACATATCAGCGCAGATGAACATTAAGGCCAAAACCGTCTCATCGCATAAGGGCAATATTAAAAAGAAAATTCATACCCACAACAAACAGGTGATTTATCATATCGTACGACTGGCTGAAAACATCACCTCCGGAATTCACGTCAACCTGCGTTGAAAGACGCTGGCGGCCGCTGCCGCCAGTTCACTTGAGGCAAATCACTCGTCCCGCTCAACGAAAATACCGTCGGGATGACCGTTCTCATTAAAAAACCAGATCCCGAGCGGGTAATCTTCCAGCGAAACCAGATACATTACGCCTTCGCTAAACGACTCTATCGCCAGTACAACACCCGATCGACGTGGGCCACCATCGGTCTTCACCGTGACACGATCGTTTACCTGCATAACTCATCTCCTCTATTTTTGAGCCAGTGTAGAACAAAACTGCCGATCGCGCAGTGTCCTGCCCGGTAACTGCTGTTTTTGTAGACCGACTATACTTAAATAGCCCTGTCTGAGTTAAGCGAGGTACCCGCAATGAAAACCGCCAAAGAAAATCAAGGCGCAGGAAGCGTAGACGTTGACGCCCTGCTGGCGGCGATTAATGAAATCAGCGAAAGTGAAGTTCAGCGTACGCAAGACGATCCCCACCACGTCAGTATTGATGGCCGGGGTTACCACACCTGGCGCGAGCTGGCTGAGGCCTTTGAGCTCGATATCCATGATTTCAGCATCACGGAAGCCAACCGCTGAATTCTGAGCGAAAAAAATCCCGACTCGCAGGAGTCGGGATGAAGCTTGCTAATGCAAGAAGCACTTGAAAATTCGTTACACCAGGATATCCGATGCGCTACAAACATTACCCTCAATTATTTTGCATGACAACAAACATTCATGAAGCAAATTATTGAAAAATGTGGCTTACCTTCCCCCTCACGCCGGCAACGCTCGCCAGGCAAGGACTGCGGACATTTGTTCTTCCACGAACGTCCGATCGCCGCCAAACGTTTTTTAAGAATAATCTCACTAAAATAACCGTAGTGGATGATTTCAATTCAATTTATTTACATGAGGAATTAATTTTACCCTTCGGCGCAGACCCGATCGCGTCCGTTTTGCTTGGCCAGATACAGGCGATGATCGGCAACAGACTGCAAATTTTCAAAGTTATACTCACCCGAATCCTCGCTACAGCTCACCCCAAACGAAGCGGTAATACGCAAAGACGTGCTGTTACCCAGCAAAATTTCGCGGCTATTGATCCGGATACGGATCCGTTCAGCAATCGCCTTCGCTTCTTTTAACGCGGTATTCGGCAGCACAATACAAAACTCCTCCCCGCCAACTCTCCCCGCAAGATCGCCTTGCCGAATATGGCTGGCGATAGTACTGGCCACCAGTGACAGCACGCGATCGCCCGCGTGATGGCCGTACAGGTCGTTAACGCTTTTGAAATAATCCAGATCGAGCTGAATCACCGCAACGGGCCGCTTTAAACGCTCGCTCAGGCGAGTTTCTGCAGTGGCGCGTTCAAACAGCGCGCCGCGGTTTAATAGGCGGGTTAACGCATCGTGCCAGGCCTGCCACTCCAGGGAGGTCTGCAGCACGCTCATATTGCGCACCATTCGGCGGATCACCAGCCAGGAGATCATCAACATCAGCGTGAACATGAGCCACATCAGCATTAAAGCAATGGTGATGCTGCCAAAGTCACCGCGGACGCCTTCCCGGATCGTATGGATACGGATCAGTACCCCATCAAAATTGCGTAAGTTTTCCCAGCTGATATAACGCGTGACCAGGCGAATCCCTCCCTGATTCTCATGAGAAGACGCGCGGCTCAGCATCTCCTGTTCCCGCGGCGACAGCAGCGTTAGTACGTTGCCCGGCGCGGAAGAGGCAATCAAATTGAGCTGATTATCGTAAAGCTGGTACTCGCCCTCTTCGCCCGTTTTAATCGCATTGACCAGAAACGTTTTCATCTCTTGTACCGAGAAATCCATTGCCAGTACGCCGAGCCAATAGCGCTGGAAATCAAGCGGAATAGACGCCGTCACCACCTGCATTTCGCGCTGCGACGCCTCATCGGGAAAGGTTTGCCACACGATGCCGCGAGCAGGATTATTCCTCTGCGTTTGCCGGGTAAACCAGGGGGCGCTTGTCGCCCGCGAATACAGCGCCAGCGCCTGTGTCGCATTCTTCAGCGGCTCGGTGGTGGTAAAAAAGCCATTGCGCGACACGTACAGCATACGTTTCGCAAAACCACGGTTGTTATTAGCCAGACGCAGCATATAGCCCAGCTCAAGAGTGGCCATGAGCTCATTGCCGGAAAAGGAATTATCGCGAGAGAGAAGCGCGTCGCCGTCGACAAATGCATCGGCAACGCCATAGACCGGCAGCGTCCGCCGGTTATGAATCTCAACGGACCAGAGGGGATCATGCCGCTTTTTTAAATAATCCTCTTCCGCCTTGCGCAATACGACAAAATCCAGCGGCGTTCCCAGCGCCGATTGCATCCCGTTACGAAAAAAAATCATTCTGTCGATATTAAACTGCAGCAGGCTGTCGAACTCATGGGAAACGTTTTCAAGATTATTGCGCTGATTTGCGACGTAGGCTTCTTCCAGGACCTTGATCTCACGCCATATCAATAACGTGGAAAAGCAGAAGACGATAAAAAAACAGAGGTTAACCACATATCCGGGGCTTAAAATCTGGCGCAATTTTTTCACCCACATCAGCTTATCCATCGTTTTCTCGCAGCACGGTTAAAGAAGCAAACGTCATCCACGCTCCCTGTTCGTAAAACAACCATTAATATGAAAGCGCCCGACGAATGCCGGGCGCTGATAACGGGTCAGGAGCGGTTCAGCTTCCCTCCCCCTCCGCGAATAAGTTCATCTTCACGAAACGCCTCGCGCTTAACGCCGTAACCGTCATACCAGCGACATTCAACCATGCCATTGGCGAACCCGGTAACGACCATTCTGGGGCCACCGCTTTTACGCCTGACTTCATCACTGACCAACAAGACCATTTTTGCCTCCGGTATCAGGAAGAAACAGATTTAACATAGACGAAGCTGAACCACTTTGCATGACCAGGAGCACATTTACTTTGCCGGACGACGCAGAGCGGCAATCGCTTTCACTCCAGCCAGCACGATGGCGCCAATGATGAATCCCAGCACCAGGTTGGCGCCCGTTGGCAGCAGCGAGGCAATGACCCCGTTCTGCCCATGGGCCAGATTTTCAATAGCGTGGTGCAGTGGCGCAATACCGTGGACTACAATACCGCCGCCCACCAGGAACATCGCCAGAGTGCCAACAATGGACAACACTTTCATCAGACGGGGCGCGATCGCCAACAACGCCTTGCCTGTCCACTGCGCCAGCGAGCTGGTTTTCTCCACCAGCCAGTAGCCCATATCATCCAGCTTGACGATGATCCCCACCAGACCGTAGACCCCCACCGTCACCAGAAGCGCGATGCCGGATAAAATCAGGATCTGATTCAATAACGGCGCTTCCGCCACAATCCCAAGCGTGATGGCGACAATTTCAGCCGACAAAATAAAATCGGTGCGTATCGCCCCTTTCACTTTATCCCGTTCAAAAGCCATAGGGTCCTGGTTCGCCAGGGCCTCAAGCCGCCGCTGGCGAACCTGCGGATCCTCCTTGTGTTTGCGCGCCTGCAGGCTGTGCAGCACCTTCTCGACGCCTTCAAAGCACAGAAACGCGCCCCCCAGCATCAGCAGCGGCGTAATCGCCCACGGAATAAAAGCGCTGATCAACAACGCCAGCGGCACCAGGATGACTTTATTGATCAATGAGCCTTTGGCTACGCCCCAAACGACCGGCAGTTCGCGGTTGGCCCGCACGCCGGTGACCTGTTGAGCATTAAGCGAGAGATCGTCTCCCAATACGCCTGCCGTTTTTTTTGCTGCCAGTTTCCCCATGACCGAAATATCATCGAGTAACGTGGCAATATCATCCAATAAGGTTAATAGACTACTTCCCGCCAAAATTGCATTCCTTCATTTATGATTGTTCCTCCTGAAGTATGAAGCAAAAGCGCTTTTTCGCCCACCGGTGTCCATAGTCAACAAAAATTTAACCATAGCAGGCGAATTAAAGCGCTCGCCAGCACGATAGTTTTCACGTTTACTATACGTCCCCTTTCTATCTCTGCACCGTCGTGAGGAAGTATGTCTACCCGTCAGCTGTTACCGCTCATCGGGGCGCTGTTTGCGCTGTATATCATCTGGGGTTCCACCTATTTCGCTATCGCCGTCGGCGTCGCCAGCTGGCCTCCGCTGATGATGGCTGGCGTGCGTTTTCTTTCCGCGGGCGCGGTGCTGACCGCCTGGCTACTGGCAACCGGTCATAAGCTGCCTGCGCGAAAGCCGCTGCTTAACGCGGCGCTGATTGGTGTGCTGCTGCTGGCGGTAGGTAATGGCTTTGTGACGCTCGCTGAACATCAGCACGTGCCTTCAGGCATTGCGGCGGTCATGGTCGCGACGGTGCCGCTGTTCACCCTATGTTTTAGCCGCTTTTTTGGTATTGCGACCCGTAAGCTTGAGTGGTTGGGTATCGCTATTGGCCTCGCGGGGATCGTACTGCTCAACAGCGGCGGCAACCTGAACGGTAACCCCTGGGGCGCACTGCTGATACTTATCGGTTCAATGAGCTGGGCGTTTGGTTCCGTCTACGGCTCGCGAATCGAGCTACCAACGGGGATGATGGCGGGCGCCATTGAGATGCTGGCGGCAGGCGTCGTGCTGATGATTGCCTCGGCGCTAACCGGAGAAAAATTAACCCAGATGCCGTCGTGGTCCGGTATTTTTGCCGTCGCCTATCTGGCTATCTTCGGTTCGCTTATCGCCATTAACGCATATATGTATTTGATTCGTAACGTAACACCGGCGGTAGCGACCAGCTATGCCTACGTAAACCCGGTGGTCGCCGTACTGCTGGGAACCGGTTTTGCCGGAGAAAGCTTATCTGCCGTAGAGTGGCTGGCGCTCGGGATTATCATCTTCGCGGTCATTCTGGTGACGCTCGGCAAATACCTGCTCCCGGCGCGTCGTGAAATTACATCCTGTAAGGCGCAGAAGTAACGTCCAGCACACCTATGCCCTGAGTATCGATCTGCGCGCACTGACCGCCGCCGCAGATCCACTCTTCCAGCCGTTCTCCCAGCGCGTCGTCGTTGAGCTTCTTTCGCCCGCGCAGCGCGCACTCCCAGACCACCAGCACCCGCCATCCCTGCTCAGCCAGCCGCCCGATATCCCGGCGATCGCGCGCCACGTTTTTGGCTATTTTATCCAGCCAGAACGCGGTTCTTGTGGCGGGAACCTTGAACAGATAGCAATCATGATGATGCCAGAAGCAGCCGTGGGTAAAGATAACGCACTGATAGTCCGCCACGACAAAATCCGGGCGGCCGGGCAGCGCGACATCCTGTACGGTAAAAGAGAATCCGGCGACCGCCAGTAGCCCAGCCAGCCGTTTCTCTATTGCCGTATCGCGGGTGCCTATCGCGCGCATGTTTTTACTGCGGGTGGCTTTATCGTGAACGTCGGCCATGGTTAATCTCTTGCTCACGCCTGGCAACCGCTTGTTCAATACGCGGCGCCAGCAGCTTCGCCACCGCCGCAAATACCGGCACGACGACGGAATTGCCAAACTGGCGATAGGCCTGGGTATCCGAGACCGGAATACGGAAGCGATACCCCTGCGGCGTCTCAAAACCCATAAGCCTCGCGCACTCGCGGGGCGTCAGCCTGCGCGGACGACGAAGCTGGTTTTCAGGGTCATCAAAATGCTTTTCGCCCAGAGGCCGATCCCAGCCCCGGTCAATGAGGATTTCCGCGCCATCTTTGTAATAGCGGGCAGAGAGCGTTCGCGCCACGCTGTGCGGATTCGTTGGGTCGACGAGCCCGTAGCCAAAACCGTTCCCCCGCTCCTGGTGCTTACGCGCGTAGCGATAGAGATACTTCCACAGCACCCTGGTGAGAATAAATTTGTCGTCAACCGCGGGCTCCAGCAGCTCGCCAAAGGTCGGCCGGCGAGTGGGATAGAGAGCGGCGATATCGCGCAGGGTAAATCCCTCATGCAGCTGGAGATCGCGCCGGAAACCCACCAGCACAATACGCTCCCGGTGCTGGGGTAAAAAATAACGCCCGTCGATGACTTTAGGGTCATCCGCCCCGGTATGCGCCGCGTCGGCAACCTCGTACCCCAGCTCATCCAGCGTCTGCATAATGATACGAAACGTCCGCCCCCGATCGTGACTCTTCAGGTTTTTGACGTTCTCCAGAACAAAAATCGGCGGCTGACGGGCGGCGATAATCCTGACCACGTCAAAAAACAGCGTCCCCTGCGTTTCACAGGCAAAGCCGTGAGCGCGACCAAGGGCATTCTTCTTCGACACGCCGGCGAGAGAAAACGGCTGGCAGGGGAAGCCGGCCAGTAAAACGTCATGCTGCGGGATAGTCTGGCGTATATGCTGCGCGGCTTCTTCCTCGCTCACCTCAGGGAGATGGCTCAAAGTCACATCGCGGATGTCTTCATTGAAACGATGCTGCTCAGGATCGCAGTACCAGTTGGCTTTATAGGTGCGCACCGCATGTTTATTCCATTCGCTGGTAAACACGCATTGCCCGCCAATCGCTTCAAAACCGTGGCGAATACCGCCGATACCGGCAAACAGATCGACGAAGCGGAACCCATAATGCGGATGATGCGCCGGCGGCTCCGGCAGGAGCGTGCGCAGGTGAGCCTGCTCCTGGCGGGTGATACGACCTGCCGCGCGCGCTACCGTCGCAACGCGCTTGAGGATAGCCGGGCTCCAGTGCTGCTCGCCGACGGCAATTAACTGCGCGACCAGCGTTTTGACATCGTATATCGCCATTAGCTGACGCAATAGCGCCTGCGCGTCTTCTCCGGTATGTTCAACCTTCAAAGACGGGGGATTTTCCTTGGATAAATTTTGCGCCATAACCTCAACCAGCCCGACTATTTGTGCAGAGGTTACCATAAATAGCGCGGTCAGTTTTATGCTAGTGGATCAAAGCGCTGCAAAACCTCAGCATCAAGCGCCATCGGCTCTCCGCGAAGCTCTGCGCTTAGCTTGGCCATAAACTGCACCAGAAAACGCGCATTGTGCACCGCCATTGCCCTGCCCTTTTCTGTCTGCATCTTTTTCGGCAAACGCAGCAGCTTGCACTGGAAGTGATCCAGCGCATACGTTTTGTCATCCAGTTCCCGCCGGTCAGCAAAGGGATCGCGGGCATCAAATAAGCTATTGTTCAGCGCGCCGGACACCGCAAATACGCGCGCCAGCCCTATCGCCCCCAGCGCCTCAAGGCGATCGGCATCCTGGACGATTTTCGCTTCTTCGCTTTGCGGAGCAATTGCCGCGCTAAAACTGTGGGCTTCAATCGCGTGTAAAACCGCCGCGTAGCGTTCCGGGGGGAAATCAGGAAAAGCGGACTGAAGGATAGCCAGCGTTTTTTCCGCCGCCATCGCGGAAGAACGGCTTCGCTCAGGATGATTTTTCGCCAGACTGACAATGTCATGAAAGTAGCAGGCAGTGAGGATCACCAGGCGGTCGGCAGCGGTCTCTTCGGCCAACTGCTGCGCGGTAGCCCATACCCGGCGGAAGTGTGAAATATCGTGAGCAGCATCCTCTTGCCCGTGATGTTGGCTTAGCCAGGCTTCAAATCGTTGCTGCCAGTGATAAAGGTCCATGCGCGTTCCTTTGATATAAGGCCAGCAACGAGCATAGCAATTTTAATCGTGATGTTCATACATCTGCGGATTAGGACGCGTGTACCAGGCGATCGCCCCGAGAAGGGTCCCGACAATACCCAATACAAGGAAACCCAGCAGCGCGCCAATCCATTTTCCTGCCGTTGAGCCGAGCTCGCCGTCAATCGTCGCGCCGGGCACGCTTTCAATCTTCCCCACAACCCACCAGTAACGCGCCATCGCCCACAGGAAATAGCCGCAAAAGGCGTAAAATGCCCACAGCGCCAGTTTCCCGCCAGGACTTCTTTTCGCTTTATCTTCCATTCATTTGTTCTCCATCTACTTCACAACCCTATCACCCACCGGTAAAAATGTGATATCTGTCACATTATATAGCGAAAACGCCTGCAAAACAGCAGTTCCCTCTCTCACGGGTTCGACTTTGCGCACCGGTCGGGAGCACGACCCTATCGCCTGCTACATATAGTCAATGAATTCATTTCGTTTTTAAATAATACAAATTAATGAATATAACTGAATTTCTGAGACCATATTCACCCCCACCTTCCCTGCCTCAAATATCATATTTGCTTGCTCGCCCTTCGCTTTATCTTTACAGAAAAGCGGCGGCAATAAGAGATTGAGAAATAAACATATAACATATAAATACAACCCCGCAATTCATAGAGCACATGAAGCTTATGGACAACAAAAATCATACAAAACCAATCATAAAGCAATGTTATTAAAAGACATAAACACAATAAATAAATTTTCAAACACCAATACAATTTAAATATAATGAATAGAACGGAAACATTTTGTAATATTAGATATAATTTAGTTACATTTTTAATTTAAAGAAAAATGAACTTCGTCGTTAGTATTTAATAGTCACCCCGGAAGGAATGACACAATTCATATTAATTATAATCAAAAGGGAATATATAATGAAAAGAAAAGTACTGGCAATTCTGGTTCCAGCTTTATTAGTTGCTGGCGCGGCTAATGCAGCAGAGATCTATAATAAGAACGGCAACAAACTGGATTTCTACGGCAAAATGGTTGGCGAACACATCATGACCCATGATGGCGGCAACAACAACTCTGACGATACCTCCTATGCGCGTTTCGGCGTCAAAGGCGAGACCCAGATTAGCAATGAACTGACCGGCTATGGCCAGTTTGAATACAACATCAAAGCGGACAAACCGGAAGGTCAGCAGGGCAGCGCTACTCGTTTAGCATTCGCCGGTCTGAAATTCAGCGACTACGGTTCATTCGATTATGGTCGTAACTACGGCGTGGTTTATGACGCGGCGGGTTACACTGATATGCTCGTTGAGTGGGGTGGTGACGGTCTGGTTTACACCGATAACTTCATGACCGGCCGTACCAACGGCGTAGCAACCTACCGTAACACCGACTTCTTCGGCATGGTGGATGGCCTGAACTTTGCTCTGCAGTATCAGGGTAAAAACAACGATACCACCGCGAAAAAATCAAACGGCGACGGTTTTGGTTTCTCCGTTAACTACAACTTTGACGGCTTCGGTTTCGTTGGCGCCTACAGCAACTCTGACCGTACTGATGAACAAGCTGCGGACCGCAGAGGCGAAAAAGCTGAAGTCTGGAACCTGGCGGCTAAATACGATGCAAATAGTCTGTATGCATCAGTCATGTACGGTGAATCCCGTAACATGACTCCGCTGGAGAAAACGACTTTTGGCAGCTTTGCCAATCACACCCAGAACATCGAAGCCGTTGTTCAGTATCAGTTTGATTTTGGCCTGCGTCCATCCCTGGGCTATGTCTACGCGAAAGGTAAAGACCTGGGCGCCAAAGAAGACACTAATGCGGATATCATGAACTACGTTGAATTGGGTGCCTGGTACTATTTCAACAAAAACTTCAACGTTTACACCGCATACAAATTCAATCTGATCGATGATGAAGACGCGGCGGTAAGTGGCGCAGCCACCGACGATCAGTTCGCCGTGGGTATCACCTACCAGTTCTAAGACTGCCTGGTTAATCTAAAGCCCGCCTCGTGCGCTGAGGGATCCCCAGTAATGGGCGGGTGAAAAAAGACAGGCATAGAGTTTTGTGATCTACTGATTGTGCTATCAATTCAATGAGATCACCTCTATGCCTGCCTGCCGAGTATGTCAGAATTTCTTCCGGGATGCTTTAGCTCCGTTTCACAAATACCGACAAAATGCCCTCCT
>NZ_CAXSXW010000026.1:0-26176 GCF_964241505.1 Klebsiella sp. Q11 | reverse complement strand
ATTTTTTCTCTTCAACCGACCCGGTTGTTTGTGAAGTGATTCACATCTGCCGTGTCAGTGGGAGCGCATTATAGGGATCCCATTTTTTTGCACAAGCCTTTTTTCGATCTTTTTTTCCAAATGATGTTTTTTCAGCCGCTTCGCGGCGTTCTTGCTCAATCCGCTCAATTTTTACCACAATAAGGGGTTGCAGACGGCCAGAAAAGCAACCAAAGTCTCTGCACTCCCTTCTTTTATTGAGGTAACCATGACCACCAGCTTGCGTCGTTATAAAGATTTATTCCCTAAAACGGGCCTACGCGTGATGATCGACAGCAGCAGCGTGGTGATCGGCGATGTCAGAATCGCTGACGATGTCAGTATCTGGCCTCTGGTCGCCATTCGCGGTGATGTGAACTATGTGGAAATAGGCGCCCGCACTAACATTCAGGACGGCAGCGTCTTACATGTCACGCATAAGTCTTCATCTAATCCACACGGCAATCCACTTATCATTGGCGATGATGTTACCGTCGGTCATAAGGTGATGCTACACGGCTGCACTATTGGTAACCGGGTCCTGGTCGGTATGGGTTCGATTTTGTTGGATGGCGTGATTGTTGAAGACGATATAATGATTGGGGCTGGCAGTCTGGTGCCTCAGAACAAACGTCTCAAGAGTGGCTATCTTTACTTTGGTAACCCGGTAAAACAGATACGCCCCCTGACAGAGGCGGAAATTGCCGGGCTACAATATTCAGCGAACAACTATGTAAAGTGGAAAGGTGATTACCTGGCTCAGGAAAACCAGATCCAACCTTGAGCATCTTCTTGCTGGTCGAGAATGAGATCCTGGGCTTCATCTTCCAGATCCCAGCGATGTTCACGAAAAGCGGCCAGCCATTGCGCCGGCTCTTCACCGCCAAAACGCTTCTTGAGCACCGTTAGCGTTAAGGCGCAGGTAAGCTGCATGCCGTTAACTAATGCAGGAAAAGCGATACATTGACGCGCTTCATCCCATACCTCTCTGTCTGGAAACTGAATTGCCTGGTTCATGCATTCAGTTCCTTCTGCAAAGCCGCAATGACTGGCGTAATTTCTGGCAGAACGCCGTGCCACAACAGCACCGCATGAGCAGCCTGCGCCACCAGCATTCCCAACCCATCAGCGCATTTTGTCGCACCGTGTTGCTGGCATAAGGATAAAAATGGCGTACTACCTTTCTGGTAAAACATGTCATAACAACAGACATGGGGATTTATTAAGGTAACAGGGATCGCGGGAACACCGCCGTCAATACCGCTGGATGTCGCATTAATAATGAGATCAAATTCCTGACCGCCTAATGCTTCTATATCCAAAGCGCGGACGCTGCCGGTATGAGCAAAAAGCGTAGCCAGTTCATGGGCGCGAGAATAGGTACGATTAACAATAGTCACGGCACAATCCAGCGACAGGAGAGGAAGCAAAACGCCGCGTGAAGCCCCACCTGCGCCAATAAGCAATACCCGGAATCCTGGTTTAATAAAACCCAGCCGTTCCAGATCGCTCAGTAGTCCAATACCATCGGTATTGTCCCCCAGCAGGCGGCCATCCTCCAACCGTTTAAGCGTATTGACCGCACCGGCCAGCGCTGCGCGTTCGGTTAGCTCATCTGCTCGCGCGAAGGCCTCTTCTTTAAAAGGCACGGTGACGTTCGCTCCCTTACCGCCTTCATTAAAGAAGGTATCGAGAGTCGTAACGAAATCATCGAGCGGAGCCAGGATACGGCCATAGGGATGCGTAATTTGCAACTGCTGAGCAAAAAGCCGATGAATAGATGGCGACTTGCTATGGGCAATAGGGTGTCCGAAGACGGCATAAGTTTCCATGAGTTACCCCTGGCGGAAGAGTTCGCCCGTCAAGGCATCACGTATTTCAGATGGGTTTTGACGCCCTCCCGTAGCCCCGTCAACGACCGGGAAATCAGCGCCAAACTGCGCATAAACTTCTGCCGTCGTGCGGCAAGGAGGCTGGCCAGACAAATTTGCGCTGGTTGAAACCAGCGGTTTTCCGTAAGCATTACACAGTTCGACCACCAGCGGATGATCCGTGACTCGCACAGCCAGTGAATTGAAGCGCCCCGTCAACCAACGCGGCGTTGAAGCGCAAGCGGGGAAGACAAATGTCACAGGCCCTGGCCAGCAAGAAAAAATCGTCTCCAGCTGCTCATCGCTAAGTTGCGTATCGTCAATATAGGGTTTGAGTTGCTCGAAGTTCGCCGCAATCAGGATCAGCCCCTTTTCAACGGGACGCTGTTTAAGTGCAAGCAGGCTCATGACGGCCTTTTCGCTATCGGGATCGCAACCGACGCCAAAAACGGCTTCTGTTGGATAGGCGATGACATGTTCATTATTCAGAAGCGCCACAGCACGTACGATGGCTTCTGAGGGCAGGTTATTATTCACAGATTTATTCCGCCGGTATCGGCTTTCCACATTGTTTGCTGGCACAGAAGCGTTTAACGCCCTGCGCCGTTTTCTTTTCGATTAGCAACGGGTAATGACACTCTGGACACTCGCCCGCCACTGGCCTGAAGTTTATGACGAACTGGCAATCGGGGTAACGATCGCAGGAATGGAAGTTTTTTCCAAAACGTGAGCGGCGCTGAACCAAATGCCCTTGCCCGCACTGTGGGCAGGCAATTGCGGTTTCATCCGGCTTATCGATAAGTTCAGTATGTTCGCAATCTGGATAGCTGCTACAACCGATAAACATACCAAAACGCCCCTGGCGTAGTACCAGCACTGCGCCGCAAGACGGGCACGTTTGCCCCTCCAGAACTTTGACAATATGTCCGTCCGCCTGATTTTTCAGGGGCCGGACATAGTCACAGTCAGGATAATGCGAGCAGCCGAGAAAAGGCCCGTGTTTCCCGGAGCGTATTACCAGTTCAGCCCCACACTGCGGGCAGGGTTCGTTTTTACGCACCGAGAACAGCGCTGTTTTGGTCATAACAATTCTAATGTCGCAGCAAAAAAGTTAGTGCAGCATACCTTCATTTACTTCAAAGAGTAATTCTTCCATTTGCTGGTAGGCATTTTCGCAACCGGGAATATTGAACAGCACCATCAGGATCACCCATTTGAGATCTTCCAGATCGAACTCTGCCGTATCCAGCGCCAGTACACGCTCAATCACCATTTCCCGTGTTTCGAGGTTCAACACCTGAATTTGCTCAAGGAATAATAAGAATCCCCGGCAGCTTGCATCAAGACGCTGGCACTCGTCGTCGGTGTAGACTCGTAACGAGAGTGGGTCAGAAGCAAGCTGCATTGGCGCAACAAGCCCCTCCTGGTAATCAGCCAGTTTCTCCAGCCACATCAGGGCGTTATAGATATCTTCTCGTTCAAAACCGGCATCGGTCAGATCCCGAGTCAGCTTGTCCTGATCCACGCGCATTTCTGCTTCGTTATGGATGTAAGTTTCAAACAGATACATCAGTACGTCGAACATGGCTTGCCCTCCTTAATCGGACATAGCCGCCGGGTACAGCTGCGATCCAGCCTGCTAACTCCAGTTCTAGTAGCTGGGCTACGGTTACTGGCACAGATTGGCCGGCACGTTCAGCGACAACGTCAACAGGTGTTACCTCATCTCCTACGTTAGCCAGGAGCTCTGGAAATGGCAATGCTACAGAAGGCCGATTACCGCAATTATTTGCGTCATCTGGTTCAGGAAGAACATATGGCAGCTCATCCCGCCAGTATTCGACGATGTCTTCCGGGGCTGTCACGGGAATCGCGCCCTGCTTGATAAGCCAGTGGGGACCTTCTGAACCCGGGCTGCCAATCGGCCCTGGCAGGGCAAACACATCCCTTCCCTGCTCCAGAGCATAACGAACCGTCACTAATGAGCCGCTTTTCAGGGCCGCCTCAATAACCAACACGCCGGCACTTAGCCCGCTGATAATCCGGTTACGGCGAGGAAAGTTGCCCGGCAGGGGCGGGGTAAACAGCGGAAACTCCGAAATGATGGCGCCGCAGCTGTTTGTAATCTGCTCCGCTAGCGCCTGATGACGGCGAGGATAGATCTCTCTTAAGCCATTCCCTAAAACAGCAACCGTTTTACCTTTCCCTTCCAGCGCACCACGATGAGCAATTCCATCAATGCCAAGGGCCAGGCCGCTCGTGATCGTAATACCATAACGTGCTAAAGCTTCGCTAAAGAGTTTCCCCCAACGAGCGCCATACCATGAATGCGCCCGGCTCCCAATGACGGACAGCTGCCGGCTGCTCAGTAGCGCAGGGTCTCCACATACTAAAAGAGCGCAAGGAAAGTCGACAATCGCCCGCAGCTGGGGTGGGTAAAGCGGATCTTCGGCAGTCAGTAGATAGCAATTTGGTCGCTCCAGCCATTGCAGCGTGGCATCTATCTCGCATTGGTTAACGCTGAGGAAATGCTTCGATTGCGCCAGACTCAAGCCACAGGCTCGCAAATCTTCTCGACCTAACGTCGCAGATGAACATAGCTGACGGGCGGCACTGATAGCACTCTCGCCATACAGGCTGCTCACTCTCATCAAACGTAACCAAATTTCCCTGGGCGTCATCCCTATCCCCCTGCCACAAGCGACTTTAACAATCTTTGCGATTGGACAGCGAGACTGTCAATTGCAGGGGGTTTTGTCTAGAATAGAGGTAATAATCTTTCCAACTCCTGAACACAACTCTGGATAACTATGTCAGTTTTGCAAGTGTTACATATTCCGGACGAGCGCCTTCGCAAAGTCGCAAAGCCGGTAGAAGAAGTAAATGCAGAAATTCAGCGTATCGTCGATGATATGTTCGAGACGATGTATGCTGAAGAAGGTATCGGTCTGGCCGCAACGCAGGTGGATATTCACCAGCGTATTATTGTTATTGATGTATCAGAAAATCGTGAAGAGCAGCTGGTATTAATTAACCCTGAGCTGCTGGAAAAAAGCGGAGAAACAGGCATTGAAGAGGGCTGCCTCTCTATTCCTGAACAGCGTGCTTTAGTGCCGCGTGCAGAAAAAGTGAAAATCCGCGCGCTCGATCGCGAAGGCAAACCTTTTGAGCTTGAAGCCGACGGTCTGCTGGCCATCTGCATTCAGCACGAGATGGATCACCTCGTCGGTAAGCTGTTCATCGATTACCTGTCACCGCTCAAGCAACAACGCATTCGTCAAAAAGTTGAGAAACTTGACCGTCTGAATGCTCGAGCTTAAGGACGAGAATAAACGTGTCAGACTCACTACGTATTATTTTTGCCGGCACCCCTGACTTTGCAGCACGTCATCTCGACGCGCTGCTCTCCTCTGGACACAACGTTGTTGGCGTCTTCACCCAACCGGACCGTCCGGCAGGTCGTGGTAAAAAACTCATGCCCAGCCCGGTGAAAGTTCTTGCTGAGGAAAAAGGCATACCGGTATTCCAGCCAGCTTCACTACGTCCGCAGGAAAATCAGCAGCTCGTCTCCGATCTGCGTGCAGACGTCATGGTCGTCGTAGCCTATGGGCTCCTTCTACCAAAAGCCGTGCTGGATATGCCGCGCCTGGGCTGCATTAACGTTCACGGTTCGTTGCTTCCGCGCTGGCGCGGCGCGGCGCCCATTCAGCGTTCGCTGTGGGCTGGCGATACCGAGACCGGTGTCACCATCATGCAGATGGATGTCGGTCTCGATACGGGTGATATGCTCTATAAACTTGCGTGCCCAATCACGGCCGAAGACACCAGCGGAACGCTGTACGACAAGCTGGCTAACCTGGGGCCGCAGGGGCTGATCGAAACCCTCAAGCAGCTTGCTGCAGGTATCGCGAAACCGGTTGTACAGGATGAAGCGCTGGTTACCCATGCGCAAAAACTCAGCAAAGAAGAAGCGCGTATCGACTGGTCTCTTCCAGCCGTTCAGTTAGAACGCTGCATTCGCGCCTTTAACCCGTGGCCAATGAGCTGGATAGAAATTGATGGCCAGCCGGTAAAAGTCTGGCAGGCGTCGGTTATCGATGTGGCCACAACAGCCGAACCGGGGACCATCATTGAAGCGACAAAACAGGGGATTCAGGTGGCGACCAGCGACGGCGTGCTGAATTTACTCTCGCTACAGCCTGCCGGGAAAAAAGCAATGAGTGCTCAGGATCTATTAAACTCGCGGCGGGAATGGTTCGCTCCTGGCAACCGTCTGGTCTGACGCGCCCTTCTTATATACGCCCGGTGTTGCCGGGCATTTTTATTTTGTGCTTATGAAAAAACAACTCAATTTACGCAGCCTGGCAGCGCAGGCCGTTGAACAGGTTCTCGAACAAGGGCAATCCCTGAGCAACGTTCTGCCCCCGCTGCAACAAAAAGTATCCGATAAAGACAAAGCGCTGCTTCAGGAACTCTGCTTTGGCGTGCTACGTACCCTTTCCCAGTTAGATTGGCTGGTCGGCAAGCTCATGTCCCGGCCGATGACGGGTAAGCAGCGTGTTGTGCACTACCTCATTATGGTGGGCATTTACCAACTGCTGTACACACGGATTCCTCCTCATGCTGCATTGGCGGAAACGGTTGAAGGCGCAGTAGCGATTAAGCGCCCGCAGCTCAAAGGGTTGATTAACGGCGTATTGCGCCAGTTTCAGCGCCAGCAGGAAGAACTGTTATCTGAGTTTTCTCGTAGCGAAATTCGCTTTTTACATCCGTCCTGGTTGTTGAAACGTCTGCAGAAAGCCTATCCAGCACAGTGGGAAGCGATCGTGGAAGCGAACAACCAGCGCCCGCCAATGTGGTTGCGCGTAAACCGTGTCCACCATCCGCGCGATAGCTGGCTGGCACTGCTGGAAGAGGCGGGAATGAAAGGTTTTACTCATCCTGCTTACCCTGACGCTGTGCGCATGGAAACACCGGTGCCGGTCCACGCATTGCCGGGGTTTGAAGAGGGTTGGGTTACGGTTCAGGATGCCTCCGCTCAGGGCTGCATCACACTTCTTGATCCAAAAAACGGCGAGCAAATTCTGGATCTGTGCGCGGCACCGGGGGGTAAAACCACGCATATTCTCGAAGCGGCGCCCGAAGCACAGGTGCTGGCCGTCGATGTTGATGAGCAGCGACTCTCCCGCGTCTATGACAACCTGAAGCGTCTGGGCATGAAGGCCACCGTTAAACAAGGTGATGGCCGTTATCCAGCCCAATGGTGTGAAGATCAGCAATTCGATCGTATTCTGCTGGACGCCCCCTGTTCCGCCACCGGCGTCATTCGCCGTCATCCGGATATCAAGTGGCTGCGCCGGGATCGTGATATCGCGGAACTGGCCCAGCTGCAGTCTGAAATTCTGGATGCCGTATGGCCGCATTTGAAAACCGGCGGGACTCTGGTTTACGCAACGTGTTCGGTATTGCCGGAAGAGAACAGCCAGCAAATTAAAGCCTTCCTGCAGCGTACTGCGGATGCGGTTCTCAGCGAAACCGGCAGCGCAGATTTGCCGGGCCAGCAAAATTTGCCAGGTGCTGAAGAAGGTGACGGCTTCTTTTACGCTAAGCTAATCAAAAAGTAATGAGATAACGAGTCGCGACTGATGAAAATTATCATATTGGGCGCAGGGCAGGTCGGCGGAACTCTGGCAGAAAATCTTGTCGGAGAGAACAACGATATTACGCTGGTAGACACGAATGGCGACCGCCTTCGCAGTCTTCAGGACAAATTTGATCTCAGAGTGGTTCAGGGCCACGGCTCGCATCCACGCGTGCTGCGTGAGGCGGGTGCGGATGACGCCGACATGCTGGTTGCAGTGACCAGCTCAGATGAAACGAATATGGTGGCCTGCCAGGTCGCCTATTCGCTGTTTAATACCCCAAATCGTATTGCTCGCATCCGCTCCCCGGATTATGTGCGTGATGCCGATAAGCTTTTCCACTCAGAAGCGGTTCCTATTGACCACCTCATCGCGCCAGAGCAACTGGTCATTGACAGCATTCACCGCCTGATTGAATATCCTGGCGCGCTGCAGGTTGTCAATTTTGCCGAGGGAAAAGTAAGCCTGGCAGTCGTTAAAGCCTATTATGGCGGTCCTTTAGTGGGAAACGCACTTTCAACTATGCGCGAACATATGCCGCATATTGACACACGCGTAGCCGCTATCTTCCGCCACGATCGCCCCATCAGGCCACAAGGTTCAACCATTGTTGAAGCCGGTGATGAAGTGTTTTTCATCGCCGCTTCGCAGCATATTCGCGCCGTCATGAGCGAACTTCAGCGCCTCGAAAAGCCGTATAAGCGCATCATGCTGGTTGGTGGCGGAAACATTGGCGCCGGACTCGCTCATAAGCTGGAGAAAGATTACAGCGTCAAACTGATTGAACGTAATCAGCAGCGTGCCGCAGAGCTTGCGGAAAAGCTGCAAAATACGATCGTCTTCTACGGCGATGCTTCAGATCAAGAATTGCTGGCTGAGGAACATATCGATCAAGTCGATCTTTTCATTGCCGTCACCAACGATGACGAAGCCAATATTATGTCTGCCATGCTCGCAAAGCGCATGGGAGCCAAAAAGGTGATGGTGCTGATCCAGCGCCGTGCCTACGTCGATCTTGTTCAGGGGAGCGTGATCGACATTGCAATATCACCGCAGCAGGCAACCATCTCTGCGTTGCTCAGCCATGTGCGTAAAGCCGATATTGTCGGCGTTTCCTCCCTACGCCGCGGTGTCGCAGAGGCTATTGAAGCTGTCGCGCACGGAGATGAAAGTACTTCGCGGGTGGTTGGACGCGCTATTGATGAGATTAAGCTTCCCCCCGGAACAATTATTGGCGCCGTTGTACGCGGTAATGATGTCATGATAGCGAATAACAATCTGCGCATTGAGCAAGGGGATCATGTCGTTATGTTCCTGACTGACAAAAAATTCATCTCTGACGTCGAAAGACTATTCCAACCAAGTCCTTTCTTTTTGTAGTTCGCAGGCGTCGACAAGACGCCTTTCTTTTATCCCTTGTATATCAAAGGATAATATTTTTCTGCAATTATTTCGTGGTAATGGAAAATAGTAATACATTTGTTAAACTTATCAGTGTCAGCTGGCTCAAGGAGAATAAAATGAGTTTTTTAAAAGAATTTCGCGAATTTGCGATGCGCGGGAATGTGGTTGATTTGGCAGTCGGTGTCATCATTGGCGCAGCATTTGGTAAAATCGTATCGTCTTTAGTTGCCGATATTATTATGCCGCCGCTAGGCTTACTCATTGGCGGAATCGACTTTAAACAGTTTGCCGTGACGCTACGGGATGCCCAGGGCGACATCCCGGCGGTCGTCATGCATTACGGCGTATTCATTCAGAACGTGTTCGATTTTATTATCGTGGCGTTTGCTATTTTTATGGCAATCAAACTGATGAATAAACTGAACAGGAAAAAGGAAGAGGCCCCGGCAGCACCACCGGCGCCAACCAAAGAAGAAGTCCTGCTTAGCGAAATTCGTGACCTGCTGAAAGAACAAAACAATCGTTCTTAAGAAGCCTTAAAAGCAGAAGGCCAGTGGTAAAAAAGTCATTTACTTTCTTGCCACTGGCCTCCCGACCATTCTGTCCCGCATGTTTTTCTTTTCTTTGGTAGCTACCTTTCCCTTTCTTGTTCTTCTCAATTCGCTGCCTGAATAACGGGTCATGAAGTAGTGCCTCAAGGGCGTTATCTTTTATTTGCCCTTTAGTATGCTGATAGCGGCTCATAAGCTCTCCAGATATGTAATAGAAATCGGCGTGAGTGTAGACGCGTCTGATGAAAAAATCAACGTGCTGGATTATGACTGCTGGCGCCCTGCTCCAGTGCTTCAAGAATTGAGCAATAGACGCTGCTGTGCGCTGTTCCGCAGCAAGCATCATTGAGGCGCTGCAAAGAACGACGCATGGCTTGTAACTCTTTAATCCGGGATTCCACTTCACTTAAACGAGCCTGCACAATGCCTTTAGATTCCTGACAGGTATGATGTTCCGGATCGATGCGGATCGAGAGAAGTTCGCGGATCGATTCCAGAGTAAAACCAAGCTGCCTGGCATAGCGAATAAAACGCAGCCTCTGTAGATCGTTATCCGAATAGAGACGAAATCCACCTTCAGTGCGCACGTTATGATCCATCATCTGCTGTTTTTCATAATAGCGGATGGTATCGGGAGTAACGTCAGCCAATTTAGCCAGTTCACCTATGCGGTACATGATTACTCCTCATTAATCTTTTGCAGCAACTTATCCGCGTAATCCCCACGCAGAAAGTCAGTGTTCAAGCCCGCCTGCCGCAGCTTTAACTCGAGCAGCGCCAGACGACGACTCAGCTCAGCATAGCGGGGATCGCTCTCCTGAACGCCTTTAAGTAAGTCATTGAGCATCACGGCTTCTTTACGATGTTCAAGTTCGGGAGGTAAACAACCCGCATTCTTGAGTAATCGATAGCCTGCGCGTAGCTCAGGCGGCACATGCGAGTCATCATCCAGAGTCAGTGGCTCCCCACTTCCCGGCAGGTTATCAAACTCACCTTTGTGCTGTGCATCAAGAATATGGCGTTCTGCCCACTGATCCAGTAACCACATCATAAGGCTCCGGGGATGAACAAAAATAATGCAGATATTGTAAACAAGCAGGAATAGGGAGGATATAAAAAAACCCGCCGGAGCGGGTTTTTTTACGTTACTACAGATTACTCTGCAGCAGCTTCTGCTTTCGATTCAGAGCGATCAACCAGCTCGATGTATGCCATCGGCGCGTTGTCGCCAGCACGGAAGCCACACTTCAGAATACGAGTGTAACCACCGGCGCGGCTCGCGAAACGCGGGCCCAGCTCGTTAAACAGTTTTGCCACGATCTCGTTATCACGAGTACGGGCGAATGCCAGACGACGATTAGCAACGCTATCAGTCTTGGCAAGAGTAATCAGCGGCTCAACTACGCGACGCAGTTCTTTCGCTTTCGGCAGGGTCGTCTTGATGATTTCATGACGAACCAGCGAACCAGCCATGTTACGGAACATAGCCTGGCGATGGCTGCTGTTGCGGTTCAGTTGACGACCACTCTTACGATGGCGCATGACCTTATCCTTCTCAGTAAAACCTTAACCTGTGATCCGGTTACTCGTCAGCAATGCTTGCCGGTGGCCAGTTTTCCAGGCGCATGCCCAGAGACAAACCACGTGAAGCCAGCACGTCTTTAATCTCAGTAAGAGATTTTTTACCCAGGTTCGGCGTTTTCAGCAACTCAACCTCGGTACGCTGTACCAGATCACCGATATAGTGGATAGCTTCTGCCTTAAGGCAGTTAGCAGAGCGGACAGTCAATTCGAGATCGTCAACAGGGCGCAGCAGGATCGGATCGAATTCTGGTTTCTCTTCTTTCACTTCCGGCTGACGTACATCACGTAAATCAACGAAAGCTTCCAGTTGTTCTGCCAGGATGGTTGCCGCACGACGAATCGCCTCTTCAGGATCGATTGTGCCGTTGGTTTCCATTTCGATGACCAGCTTGTCCAGGTCGGTACGCTGTTCTACACGCGCTGCTTCAACATTGTAGGCAATACGCTCTACAGGGCTGTAGCATGCGTCGACCAGCAGACGGCCGATTGGGCGCTCATCTTCTTCCGAATGAATTCGGGCAGAAGCCGGCACATAACCGCGACCGCGCTGAACTTTGATACGCATGCTAATAGCTGCGTTCTCATCGGTCAGGTGGCAGATCACATGTTGCGGCTTGACGATTTCGACATCACCGTCATGGGTAATGTCGGCTGCGGTCACAGGGCCAATGCCAGATTTGTTCAAAGTAAGGATAACTTCATCTTTACCCTGAACTCTCACCGCCAGCCCTTTCAGGTTGAGCAGGATTTCAAGGATATCTTCCTGAACGCCTTCTTTGGTGCTGTACTCATGAAGTACACCATCAATCTCAACCTCGGTCACCGCGCAACCCGGCATCGATGAGAGCAGAATACGGCGCAGTGCGTTACCAAGAGTATGGCCAAAGCCACGCTCTAAAGGTTCAAGGGTCACCTTGGCGTGCGTCGAACTCACTTGCTCGATATCGACCAGGCGCGGTTTTAGAAACTCTGTCACAGAACCCTGCATTGTGTCCTCTCTTTGGTACTAAGCTTTACTTGGAGTAAAGCTCGACGATCAGGTGTTCGTTAATGTCCGCAGACAGATCAGAACGTTCCGGCTGACGCTTGAACGTACCTTCCATCTTGCCAGCATCAACTTCCAGCCAGGTTGGCTTTTCACGCTGCTCAGCCAGCTCCAGAGCGGCTTTCACGCGAGATTGCTTTTTCGCTTTCTCACGAATGCTGACAACGTCATTCGCTTTAACCTGATAAGAAGCGATGTTAACAACACGACCGTTTACCATGATAGCTTTGTGGCTAACCAGCTGACGTGATTCAGCACGAGTCGCGCCGAAGCCCATACGGTATACAACGTTGTCCAGACGACCTTCCAGCAGAGTCAACAGGTTTTCACCGGTGTTGCCTTTCAGACGCGCTGCTTCTTTATAGTAGTTACGGAACTGACGCTCCAGCACACCGTACATACGGCGAACTTTTTGCTTTTCACGCAACTGCACACCATAGTCAGACAGACGCGGTTTACGCGCACCGTGCTGGCCAGGAGCTTGTTCAATTTTACACTTGGTATCGATCGCGCGAACGCCAGACTTAAGGAACAGGTCTGTGCCCTCACGACGGCTCAGCTTGAGCTTAGGACCCAAATATCTTGCCATTTTCTTTCTCCAACAATCCTAGAAACGAACGCGTTATACGCGACGTTTTTTCGGCGGACGACAACCGTTATGAGGGATCGGAGTCACATCAGTAATATTAGTGATGCGGAAACCAGCGGCGTTCAGTGCACGAATAGTAGATTCGCGACCTGGACCCGGACCTTTGACCATAACTTCCAGATTCTTGATGCCGTATTCTTTTACGGCTTCAGCGCAACGCTCTGCTGCAACCTGAGCTGCAAACGGAGTGGATTTGCGAGAACCACGGAAACCGGAACCACCGGCTGTTGCCCAACCCAGCGCGTTACCCTGACGATCGGTAATGGTAACGATGGTGTTGTTAAAAGAAGCATGGACATGAGCCACGCCATCAGAGACTTGTTTTCTTACACGCTTACGTGCACGAACTGGTGCCTTTGCCATTATTCAATCACCCCGACTATTTCTTGATCGGTTTACGCGGACCCTTACGGGTACGTGCGTTGGTCTTAGTACGCTGACCGCGAACCGGAAGACCACGACGATGGCGTAAACCACGATAGCAACCAAGGTCCATCAGACGCTTGATGCTCAGGGTGATTTCACGGCGCAGATCACCTTCAACGACAAATTTACCAACCGCTTCACGCAGGGATTCAATTTGTTCTTCAGACAGCTCACTGATCTTAACATTTTCAGCGATACCCGTGTCAGCACAGATGGCTTTAGAGCGGGTCTTGCCGATACCGAAAATAGCAGTTAATGCGATTACGGTATGTTTGTGATCAGGAATGTTAATGCCTGCTATACGGGCCACTATGCACTCCTACTATTTAATATGTACGCACCATGCTGAAAAGCCCGTTTTCAGGATACTCAAATGGAAACGTACAGACATACAAAAGATTGGCTGGCTAATCTAGCCAGCTCAACCCAACTTTGCAAGAAAAATATGCGAATAAATCAGCCTTGGCGCTGTTTATGCTTCGGCTCGGCACTGCAAATCACGCGGATGACGCCATCACGCTTAACGATTTTGCAGTTACGGCATAATTTCTTGACGGAAGCACGAACTTTCATTTTTACTCTCCGTAACTTCTCGAGCGACCTGTTAGCGGCCGTAGCCTTTCAGGTTCGCCTTCTTCAATGCAGACTCGTACTGACTCGACATCATCAGAGTTTGCACTTGAGCCATAAAGTCCATAATCACGACAACAACGATAAGCAGTGAGGTCCCACCGAAGTAGAACGGTACTTTCATTGCATCACGCATGAACTCCGGGATCAGGCAGATAAAAGTGATGTATAACGCACCGACCAAAGTCAGGCGAGTCATTACTTTATCGATATACTTCGCCGTTTGCTCTCCCGGACGAATTCCTGGTACAAATGCACCGGACTTCTTCAGGTTATCTGCTGTTTCACGCGGGTTGAAAACCAACGCCGTGTAGAAGAAACAGAAGAAGATGATTGCAGACGCATAGAGTAACACATAAAGCGGTTGCCCAGGCTGCAAATACAGCGAAATTGTTGTCAGCCAGTTCCAACCAGTACCGCCCCCGAACCATGATGTAATGGTAGCCGGGAACAGAATAATACTGGAAGCGAAGATTGCCGGGATAACCCCTGCCATATTCACTTTCAGCGGTAAATGTGTGCTCTGTGCAGCATAGACACGACGACCCTGTTGACGTTTAGCGTAGTTTACCACAATGCGGCGTTGACCACGCTCTACAAAGACAACAAAGAAGGTCACTGCAAATACTAATACTGCAACCAACAGCAACAGGAGGAAGTGCAGGTCGCCTTGACGCGCTTGCTCGATAGTATGGGCGATGGCCGGCGGGAGACCCGCAACGATACCGGCGAAGATAATGATTGAGATACCGTTTCCGATACCGCGCTCAGTAATCTGTTCGCCGAGCCACATCAGGAACATCGTTCCTGAGACCAGACTAACAACAGCGGTGAAATAGAATGCAAAGCCTGGATTAATCACCAGGCCCTGCATACCAGGCATATTCGGCAGACCGGTAGCAATACCGATCGACTGGAATATCGCCAGCACCAGAGTACCGTAGCGGGTGTACTGGCTGATCTTACGACGACCAGACTCCCCTTCTTTCTTCAGCTCCGCTAACGGCTGATAAACAACCGTCAGCAGTTGGACAATGATCGATGCCGAAATATACGGCATGATACCCAACGCAAAGATAGAAGCACGGCTGAGAGCACCACCAGAGAACATGTTGAACATTTCAATGATGGTGCCTCGCTGTTGCTCAAGCAGTTTGGCAAGTACAGCGGCATCAATACCAGGGATCGGAATAAAAGAGCCAATACGGAACACAATCAACGCACCGATTACAAACAACAGTCTGCGCTTCAGTTCGCCAATCCCACCTTTGGCACTTTGAAAATCTAATCCCGGTTGCTTAGCCATCTGCTACTTATTCCTCAATTTTACCGCCAGCAGCTTCGATAGCAGCACGAGCACCTTTAGTCACGCGCAGGCCACGAACAGTTACCGGACGAGATACTTCACCAGACAGGATCACTTTCGCGAACTCGATCTGGATACCGATAATGTTAGCCGCTTTCAGCGTGTTCAGGTCGATAACATCGCCTTCTACGTGAGCCAGATCAGACAGACGAACTTCTGCAGTGATCATCGCTTTACGAGAAGTGAAGCCGAATTTCGGCAGACGACGGTACAGAGGCATCTGACCACCTTCGAAACCGCGACGTACGCCACCACCAGAACGAGAGTTCTGACCTTTGTGACCACGACCACCGGTTTTACCGAGGCCAGAACCGATACCACGACCCAGGCGTTTACCCGCCTTTTTGGAGCCTTCGGCCGGAGACAGAGTATTTAAACGCATCTCTTACTCCTCAACTTTAACCATGAAGGAAACCGCGTTGACCATACCACGAACAGCAGGAGTATCCTCGCGCTCTACGGTGTGACCAATACGACGCAGACCCAGGCCAAGCAGCGTTGCCTTGTGTTTCGGCAGACGACCGATTGCACTGCGGGTTTGAGTAATTTTAATAGTCTTTGCCATGGTTTATTTCCCCAGAATTTCTTCAACGGATTTACCACGCTTGGCAGCGACCATTTCTGGAGAATTCATATTTTCCAGGCCATCAATAGTTGCACGAACCACGTTGATCGGGTTGGTGGAACCATATGCTTTGGCCAGAACGTTATGAACTCCAGCAACTTCCAGAACGGCGCGCATTGCACCACCGGCGATGATACCGGTACCTTCGGAAGCTGGCTGCATGAATACACGAGAACCCGTGTGAACACCTTTAACCGGGTGCTGCAGGGTGCCGTGGTTCAGCGCGACGTTAATCATATTGCGACGGGCTTTTTCCATCGCTTTCTGGATCGCTGCTGGAACTTCACGCGCTTTACCGTAACCAAAACCAACGCGACCGTTACCGTCACCAACTACAGTCAGAGCTGTGAAGGAGAAAATACGACCACCTTTAACGGTTTTAGATACGCGGTTAACCGCGATCAGCTTTTCCTGCAGTTCGCCAGCTTGTTTTTCGATGTGAGCCATCTTACACCTCTACCTTAGAACTGAAGGCCAGCTTCACGGGCAGCATCTGCCAGTGCCTGGACACGACCATGATATTGGAACCCGGAACGGTCAAAGGAAACATCTTTGATGCCTTTTTCCAGAGCGCGTTCAGCAACAGCTTTACCCACAGCTGCTGCCGCGTCTTTGTTACCGGTGTACTTCAGTTGTTCAGCGATAGCTTTTTCTACAGTAGAAGCAGCTACCAGAACTTCAGAACCGTTCGGTGCAATTACCTGTGCGTAAATATGACGCGGGGTACGATGTACCACCAGGCGAGTTGCACCCAGCTCCTGGAGCTTGCGGCGTGCGCGGGTCGCACGACGGATACGAGCAGATTTCTTATCCATAGTGTTACCTTACTTCTTCTTAGCCTCTTTGGTACGCACGACTTCGTCGGCGTAACGAACACCCTTACCTTTATAAGGCTCAGGACGACGGTAGGCGCGCAGATCTGCTGCAACCTGGCCGATCACCTGCTTATCAGCGCCTTTCAGCACGATTTCAGTTTGAGTCGGACATTCTGCAGTGATACCGGCCGGCAGTTTATGCTCAACAGGATGAGAGAAACCTAAAGCCAGGTTTACTACATCCCCTTTGACCGCTGCACGATAGCCTACACCAACCAGCTGAAGCTTTTTAGTGAAGCCTTCGGTAACACCAACAACCATTGAGTTCAGCAGGGCACGCGCGGTACCAGCCTGAGCCCATCCATCCACGAAACCATCACGCGGACCGAAGGTCAGAGCATTATCTGCATGTTTAACTTCAACAGCATTGTTGAGGGTACGAGTCAGCTCGCCGTTTTTACCTTTGATCGTAATAACCTGACCGTTGATTTTTACATCAACGCCGGCAGGAACAACGACCGGTGCTTTAGCAACACGAGACATTTTTTCCTCCGATTAGGCTACGTAGCAGATAATTTCGCCACCAAGACCAGCCTGGCGCGCTGCACGATCGGTCATAACACCTTTAGAGGTAGAAATAACCGCGATACCCAGACCCGCCATAACTTTCGGCAGCTCATCTTTACGTTTGTAGATGCGCAGACCTGGGCGGCTGACACGCTGAATGCTTTCTACAACAGCTTTACCCTGGAAATACTTAAGAGTCAGTTCCAGTTCCGGCTTGATGTCGCCTTCAACTTTAAAATCTTCAATAAAGCCTTCTTCCTTCAGCACGTTGGCAATTGCCACTTTCAGCTTGGAGGAAGGCATGGTGACCGCAGCTTTATTCGCGGCCTGACCGTTACGGATACGGGTCAGCATATCCGCGATCGGATCTTGCATGCTCATCTGTCTTTACTCCCGTGATTCAATTGGTGACAATTACCAGCTAGCCTTTTTCAGACCCGGGATTTCACCGCGCATTGCGGCTTCACGGACCTTGATACGGCTCAACCCGAACTTCCGCAGGAAACCATGCGGACGACCTGTTTGACGGCAGCGATTACGCTGACGAGACGGGCTGGAATCACGCGGCAGAGTCTGCAGCTTGAGAACAGCATTCCAACGATCTTCGTCGGTTGCGTTCACATCAGAGATGATAGCTTTCAGTTCAGCGCGTTTAGCGAAGAATTTATCAGCTAAAGCCACGCGCTTTACTTCGCGTGCTTTCATTGATTGCTTAGCCATTAAGTAACCCTACCTTACTTGCGGAACGGGAAGTCAAAGGCAGCCAGCAGAGCGCGGCCTTCTTCATCAGATTTCGCAGTAGTGGTAATGGTAATATCCAAACCACGAACGCGGTCGACTTTATCGTAGTCGATTTCTGGGAAGATGATCTGCTCACGGACACCCATGCTGTAGTTGCCACGACCGTCGAAAGACTTAGCGGACAAGCCACGGAAGTCACGGATACGCGGTACAGCAATAGTGATCAGGCGCTCAAAGAACTCCCACATGCGTTCGCCACGCAGAGTTACTTTACAGCCGATCGGATAGCCCTGACGGATTTTGAAGCCTGCAACTGATTTGCGTGCTTTGGTGATCAGCGGTTTTTGACCGGAGATTGCTGTCAGATCGGCTGCTGCGTTATCCAGCAGTTTCTTGTCAGCGATCGCTTCACCAACACCCATGTTCAGGGTGATCTTCTCGACCCGAGGGACTTGCATGACAGAATTGTAGTTAAACTCAGTCATGAGTTTTTTAACTACTTCGTCTTTGTAGTAATCATGCAGTTTCGCCATCGTACTACTCCAAATTACTTGATAGTTTCGCTGTTAGATTTGAAGAAACGGACTTTTTTGCCGTCTTCGAATCTAAAGCCTACACGGTCAGCCTTGCCGGTTGCCGCATTGAAGATTGCAACGTTAGAAACCTGAATAGCAGCTTCTTTTTCAACGATGCCGCCTGGTTGGTTCAGAGCCGGAACCGGCTTCTGGTGTTTCTTAACCAGGTTGATACCTTCAACAATGAGCTTGCCGGAAGACAAGACATTCTTAACTTTACCGCGTTTACCTTTATCTTTACCGGTTAACACGATAACTTCGTCATCACGACGGATTTTCGCTGCCATGATTCGCTCCTTAGAGTACTTCTGGGGCCAGAGAGATAATTTTCATGAACTTCTCGTTACGAAGTTCACGAGTTACCGGCCCAAAAATACGCGTACCGATGGGCTGCTCGCTGTTATTGTTTAAAATAACGCATGCATTACCATCGAAGCGAATGACAGAACCGTCCGGGCGACGAACACCCTTCTTGGTGCGCACCACTACCGCCTTCAGCACATCACCTTTTTTGACCTTACCACGCGGAATTGCTTCTTTGATGGTGATCTTGATGATGTCGCCTACGCCTGCGTAGCGACGGTGCGAGCCACCCAGAACCTTGATACACATTACGCGACGTGCACCGGAGTTGTCGGCGACGTTCAGCATAGTCTGTTCTTGGATCATTTTAGTGCTCCGCTAATGTCAACTACTACTGAGACCCAAAAATAGGGTCGTTAAAAAAGCCCCATATCGAGGGCGCGGCATTATAACACCGCAAATCAGATATGGGTAGAAAAAATAAACGGCTCATCGCTGAGCCGTTTATCCGTATCGAGAATGCGTACTCTATTACAGAACCGCTTTCTCTACAACGCGAACCAGCGTCCAGGACTTAGTCTTGGACAGCGGACGGCATTCGCGGATTTCAACCACGTCGCCGATACCGCATTCGTTGTTCTCGTCATGTACGTGCAGTTTGGTCGTACGCTTGATGAATTTGCCGTATACCGGGTGTTTCACCATACGTTCGATAGCAACAACAATGGATTTCTCCATTTTGTCGCTAACCACGCGACCTTGCAGAGTACGGATTTTATCGGTCATTACGCACCCGCCTTCTGAGTCAGTAAAGTCTTAACGCGTGCAACATCACGACGCACTTGCTTCAGCAGATGAGTCTGTTGCAGCTGGCCACTTGCAGCCTGCATACGCAGGTTGAACTGCTCACGCAGCAGGTTCAGCAGCTCAGCGTTCAGCTCTTCAACGCTTTTTTCACGCAGCTCTTTTGCTTTCATTACATCACCGTCTTAGTTACAAAGGTGGTTTTGATCGGCAGTTTCGCTGCTGCCAGGCCGAATGCTTCACGGGCCAGCTCTTCCGGTACGCCGTCCATTTCATAAAGGACTTTACCCGGCTGAATCAAGGCAACCCAGTACTCCACGTTACCTTTACCTTTACCCATACGAACTTCCAGCGGCTTCTCGGTGATCGGTTTGTCCGGGAATACACGGATCCAGATCTTACCTTGACGCTTAACTGCACGGGTCATAGCACGACGTGCTGCTTCGATCTGACGTGCAGTCAGACGACCACGGCCAACAGCTTTCAGACCGAAAGTGCCGAAGCTAACATCCGTACCCTGCGCCAGACCACGGTTGCGGCCTTTGTGCACTTTACGGAATTTTGTACGCTTTGGTTGTAACATCAGCGACGCTCCTTATTTACGGCCTTTACGCTGCTGCTTTTTAGGTTGAGCAGCCGGTTCCGGTTGTTCAACAGCAGCCATACCACCCAGGATCTCACCTTTGAAGATCCATACCTTAACGCCGATTACACCGTAAGTGGTGTGCGCTTCAGAGGTGTTGTAGTCGATGTCAGCACGCAGAGTGTGCAGCGGTACGCGACCTTCACGGTACCATTCGGTACGTGCGATTTCCGCGCCGCCCAGACGGCCGCTAACTTCAACTTTGATACCTTTAGCGCCCAGACGCATTGCGTTCTGTACAGCACGCTTCATAGCACGACGGAACATAACGCGACGTTCCAGCTGAGAAGTGATGCTGTCAGCAACCAATTTAGCGTCCAGTTCAGGCTTACGAACTTCGGCAATATTGATCTGTGCAGGCACGCCAGCGAGATCCGCGACGACCTTGCGCAGTTTTTCTACGTCTTCGCCTTTCTTACCGATAACGATACCCGGGCGAGCAGTGTGAATGGTCACACGGATGCTTTTAGCCGGACGCTCGATAACGATGCGAGATACAGACGCTTTCGCCAGTTCCTTAGTCAGGTACTGACGTACTTTAAAATCGCTGTCCAGGTTGTCAGCGAATTCTTTGGTGTTCGCAAACCAGGTTGAGTTCCATGGTTTTACAATACCCAGGCGAATACCATTAGGATGTACTTTCTGACCCATTGCTAGTCTCCAGAGTCTCAGCGATCGGACACAACCACAGTAATGTGGCTGGTGCGCTTCAGGATGCGATCTGCACGACCTTTAGCACGCGGCATAATGCGCTTCATGCTCGGGCCTTCGTCTACGAAAATTTTCGCAACTTTCAGATCATCAATGTCAGCGCCATCGTTGTGTTCAGCGTTAGCAATGGCAGATTCCAGTACCTTCTTGACCAGTACAGCAGCTTTCTTATTGGTGTAGGTCAGAATATCCAGGGCCTGCGACACTTTCTTACCGCGAATCAGGTCAGCAACAAGGCGAACCTTCTGAGCAGAAGAACGAGCATGGCGATGTTGAGCTAAAGTTTCCATCTCTTCCTCCTACCTTATTTCTTCTTCGCTTTTTTATCAGCAGCGTGGCCGCGATAAGTACGAGTCGGTGCGAATTCACCCAGTTTGTGACCAACCATTTCGTCGGAAACAAAAACTGGAACGTGCTGACGACCATTATGGACAGCGATGGTCAAACCGATCATGTTAGGAAAGATCGTTGAACGACGGGACCAAGTGCGCAGGGGCTTCTTGTCTCCGCTTTCCACCGCTTTCTCTACCTTCTTCAGCAAGTGCAGGTCAATAAAAGGACCTTTCTTGAGAGAACGTGGCATGGCTTATCCTCTAAAATTATTTGCTACGGCGACGTACGATGAATTTATCAGTACGCTTGTTGCTGCGGGTCTTCTTACCTTTGGTCTGAACGCCCCACGGAGTTACCGGGTGCTTACCAAAGTTACGACCTTCACCACCACCATGTGGGTGGTCGACTGGGTTCATCGCAGTACCGCGAACGGTAGGACGAACACCACGCCAGCGTGCAGCACCTGCTTTACCCAGAACGCGCAGCATATGCTCAGCATTGCCAACTTCGCCCAGAGTAGCGCGGCAGTCTGCTTCGACTTTACGCATTTCACCAGAACGCAGACGCAGGGTGACATAAGCACCATCGCGAGCAACGATCTGAACGTAAGTACCAGCGGAACGAGCCAGCTGACCGCCTTTACCTGGTTTCATTTCTACGTTATGAACGGTAGAACCAACCGGGATATTGCGCATCGGCAGGGTGTTGCCTGCTTTGATTGCAGCATCAACGCCAGATTGAATCTGGTCGCCAGCTTTCAGGCCTTTAGGGGCCAGAATGTAACGGCGCTCACCGTCTTTGTACAGAACCAGCGCGATGTTCGCGGAGCGGTTCGGATCGTACTCAAGACGTTCAACAACTGCCGGGATACCATCTTTGTTGCGTTTGAAGTCAACAATACGGTAGGCCTGTTTGTGACCACCACCGATATGACGGGTGGTGATACGGCCATTGTTGTTACGACCACCGGATTTGCTGTTTTTTTCAACCAGCGGAGCAAAAGGTTTGCCCTTGTGCAGCTCTGGGTTGACCACTTTAACAACGTGGCGACGACCCGGAGATGTCGGTTTACATTTAACAACTGCCATTGTATTACTCCTCCGACTTACTCAGCGCCGCCGACGAAGTCCAGATTCTGGCCTTCCTTCAGGGTGACGTAAGCTTTTTTCCAGTCGCTACGACGACCGATACGCTGTCCGTGACGTTTAACTTTCCCTTTAACAACCAGGGTGTTAACGACTTCGACTTCGACTTCAAACAGTTTCTGCACAGCAGCTTTGATCTCTGCTTTGGTCGCGTCTTTAGCAACTTTGAGAACGATGGTGTTAGTTTTTTCCATCGCAGTAGACGCTTTTTCAGAAACGTGCGGTGCGCGCAGCACCTTCAGCAGACGTTCTTCACGAATCATGCCAGCATCTCCTCAACTTGCTTAACAGCATCAGCAGTCATTACGACTTTGTCGAAGGCGATCAGGCTAACCGGGTCGATACCAGTTGCATCACGTACGTCAACCTTGTGCAGGTTGCGCGCAGCAAGGAACAGGTTCTCGTCCAGCTCACCGGTGATGATCAGCACATCTTCCAGAGCCATGTCTTTCAGTTTCTGTGCCAGCAGCTTAGTTTTAGGCGCTTCTACAGAGAAAGATTCGACAACGATCAGACGATCCTGACGTACCAGTTCGGACAGAATGCTTTTCAGCGCGCCGCGGTACATCTTTTTGTTAACTTTTTGACTGTGGTCCTGCGGACGCGCAGCGAAGGTCACGCCACCTGAACGCCAGATCGGGCTCTTGATAGAACCTGAACGCGCACGGCCGGTACCTTTCTGGCGCCACGGCTTTTTGCCTGAACCAGTTACTTCAGCACGAGTCTTCTGAGCACGAGTACCCTGACGAGCACCAGCTGCATAAGCAACTACAACCTGGTGAACCAGCGCTTCGTTGAAATCACGACCGAAGGTAGTTTCGGAAACAGTCAGCGCGCTCTGCGCGTCTTTCAATACTAATTCCATTGCTATCCCCTTACGCCTTCACAGCTGGTTTAACGATCAGGTCGCTACCGGTTGCACCCGGGACCGCGCCTTTAACCAGCAGCAGGTTGCGCTCAGCGTCAACACGTACTACGTCCAGGCTCTGAACGGTGACACGTTCGTTACCCAGCTGACCTGCCATTTTCTTGCCTTTGAACACTTTGCCCGGAGTCTGGTTCTGACCGATAGAACCCGGAACGCGGTGAGACAAGGAGTTACCGTGAGTAGCGTCCTGGGTACGGAAGTTCCAGCGCTTAACGGTACCAGCAAAACCTTTACCTTTAGAGGTACCGGTTACGTCAACTTTTTTAACGTCAGCAAACAGCTCAACGCTAATGTCCTGACCTACGGTGAACTCTTCGCCGTCAGCCAGACGGAATTCCCACAGACCACGGCCAGCTTCTACGCCAGCTTTAGCGAAGTGACCCGCTTCCGGTTTGGTTACACGGTTAGCTTTTTTAGCACCAGTGGTCACCTGAACGGCACGGTAGCCATCGTTAGCCAGATCTTTAACCTGAGTAACGCGGTTTGCTTCAACTTCGATTACGGTTACTGGGATAGATACGCCATCTTCAGTGAAGATGCGGGTCATGCCCACTTTTTTACCGACTAAACCAATCATTGTTTCAACCTCTCAATCGCTCGATGACCTGATTAACCCAGGCTGATCTGCACGTCTACACCGGCAGCCAGATCCAGACGCATCAGAGCATCAACGGTTTTTTCAGTTGGCTCAACGATGTCAACCAGACGCTTATGAGTGCGGATTTCGTACTGATCGCGCGCGTCTTTGTTAACGTGCGGAGAGATCAGAACGGTAAAGCGCTCTTTGCGGGTCGGCAGCGGGATCGGACCACGGACTTGCGCACCAGTGCGCTTAGCAGTCTCGACGATTTCCGCGGTTGATTGATCGATCAGACGATGATCAAACGCTTTAAGGCGGATACGGATTCTTTGGTTCTGCATGAGACCAGAGCTCCAATTATTTTATAGACGAAATGGTTACTCCTCATACCCATTACGATTGATGGGAGAGTGTAACCGTTCTTACATAGTTCCCCAATTGGGAACATTGTTTGGTAGCGTGTTGCTGCTACCAGGGTTCATATCGAACCGGCCGTCAACTTTGACAGGCCCGCGCATTATACGCAAATTCAGCGACAACGCAAGGGCTGCGTACAAAATCATCACTTGTTTCTGCGAGCTCACTTCCAGGCCCGTCGCAATGCCATGAAAGGCCGGCAAATACTCTGGAGCGGGACATCCATTCCTGTTTATTGCCTTTTGCCAGAGGCTCGGCTCCTGCATCACACTCAGTACCCAGGGCCACCACATGGAAACCATCGATGATAGCGACTTTGGCATTCTTTATTATTTATGGCGGGTTATTACTCACGCTTTGTTGGCACGATCTGCGCTATGGCTTGCTACCCGATAAATTTACCTGCCCTCTGCTGTGGGGCGGGTTGCTTTATTATCTGTGTATGTCACCAGCCAATCTGCAGCATGCAGTCTGGGGAGCGATAGCAGGCTATCTGGCCTTTGCGTTGATCTATTGGCTCTACAGGGGAATACGCGGGCGTGAAGGCATCGGCTACGGCGATGTCAAATTTCTCGCCGCACTAGGGGCATGGCAGGGATGGAGAATTTTACCGCAGCTCGTACTTATAGCAACGATTCTCGCCTGCGCTGCCGTAACGGTTCTGATTCTGTGCGGCAAACACAGGCAGGCATTACGCAACCCGCTGCCTTTCGGCCCTTTCCTGGCCACAGCGGGTTTGCTATGTGGTTGGCAGACTTTTTTTAGTCAGCCACTTTAATCTGCGACTGAAGATAATTCTGCAGACCAATTTTACCTATCAAATCCAGCTCGGTTTCCAGCCAGTCGATATGGCCTTCTTCGTCGGCGAGGATGGTGATTAACATATCACGACTGACGTAGTCGTGGACGCTGTCAGCATAGGCAATGGCTTCTCGTAGATCCTTTGCCCCTTCCAGTTCCAGCCTCAGGTCGGATTGCAGCATCTCCTCCACATCCTCTCCGATGCGGAGTTTGCCCAGATCCTGCAGGTTCGGGATCCCTTCGAGAAATAAAATGCGCTCGATATACTTATCGGCATGCTTCATTTCATCGATAGATTCGTGGTACTCGACATCATTGAGGCGCATCAGGCCCCAGTTCTTGAACATTCTCGCATGGAGAAAGTATTGATTAATTGCGACTAGCTCATTTCCCAATAATTTATTGAGATAACTTATGATTTTGACATCACCTTTCATTATATAGTCCCTCCGCTTCCACTTATTGAAGCGTAGTTCGGGCTATAGGGATGTCAAAGTAAAGCTGAGAGGCTTCAGGCGATCTCTTGATATTCCGGCATGCGGGTTAATTCATCTTCCATAATTTCTCGTGCTGCACGAACGCACTTACCACATTGATTTCCAACGGGAATAAATTTTCTCAGCTGCTGAAAAGACTGAGGATTGAATTGGCGCACAGCCTGACGAATTTTTTTATCGTTCACACCATTACACAGACAAACGTACATATATACTCCCGTTCAACTTACAGACAAAGTGTAAATGAGAATAGTTATGATTACAATAGCCTGTTTATTAAATAGGCGTTTGATCTCTTTGCTGTCAGTCACTGTGCTGCTTCACGCAAATAGCAGACAGCAAAAAGGGCGCCTCAGCGCCCTTTTTAATTCAGAACTAAATATTAGCCCAGAACTTTAGCAACCACGCCCGCGCCAACGGTACGGCCGCCTTCACGGATTGCGAAACGCAGACCGTCGTCCATCGCGATCGGGTGGATCAGGGTAACAACCATTTTGATGTTGTC
>NZ_CAXSXW010000025.1:0-34467 GCF_964241505.1 Klebsiella sp. Q11 | reverse complement strand
GACAACATCAAAATGGTTGTTACCCTGATCCACCCGATCGCGATGGACGACGGTCTGCGTTTCGCAATCCGTGAAGGTGGCCGTACCGTTGGCGCGGGCGTGGTTGCTAAAGTTCTCGGCTAATCGCTGATAACATTTGACGCAATGCGCAATAAAAGGGCATCATTTGATGCCCTTTTTGCACGCTTTCACACCAGAACCTGGCTCATCAGTGATTTTTTGGGTCATAATCATTGCTGAGACAGGCTCTGAAGAGGGCGTTAAGTCCGAAACGCAGCAGAGCATTTCGGTTTGGTCGCCTCGCATTTCATGCGGGGTGAAGTTATTTGTCTGAATTCTTGTGACAGGTTGGTTTATGAGTGCGAATACCGAAGCTCAAGGGAGCGGGCGCGGCCTCGAAGCGATGAAGTGGACAATCGTAGTCGTGCTGCTGGTTGTGGCCATCGTCGGCAACTTCCTTTATCGTGACATTATGCTGGCAGTGCGTGCGCTGGCTGTAGTGATTCTGATCGCTGCAGCGGGCGGTGTCGCGCTGTTAACGACAAAAGGTAAGGCGACAGTCGCCTTCGCTCGTGAAGCGAGAACCGAAGTCCGCAAGGTGATCTGGCCGACTCGCCAGGAAACGTTGCATACCACGCTGATTGTTGCCGCAGTGACTGCCGTAATGTCACTGATCCTGTGGGGACTGGATGGTATTCTGGTTCGCCTGGTATCCTTTATCACTGGCCTGAGGTTCTGAGATGTCTGAAGCTCCTAAAAAACGCTGGTACGTCGTTCAGGCGTTTTCCGGTTTTGAAGGTCGCGTAGCTACCTCGTTGCGTGAACATATCAAATTACACAATATGGAAGAGTTGTTTGGCGAAGTCATGGTGCCGACCGAAGAAGTGGTCGAAATCCGCGGCGGCCAGCGTCGTAAAAGCGAACGCAAATTCTTCCCGGGCTACGTGCTGGTCCAGATGGTGATGAACGACGCGAGCTGGCACCTGGTGCGCAGCGTACCGCGTGTGATGGGTTTCATCGGCGGTACATCTGACCGTCCGGCACCGATCAGCGACAAAGAAGTCGACGCGATCATGAACCGTCTGCAGCAGGTTGGCGATAAGCCGCGGCCGAAAACGCTGTTTGAGCCGGGTGAAATGGTTCGCGTTAGCGACGGTCCATTTGCCGACTTTAACGGTGTGGTTGAAGAAGTGGACTACGAGAAGTCTCGTCTGAAAGTGTCCGTTTCTATCTTTGGTCGTGCGACGCCGGTTGAGCTGGACTTCGCTCAGGTAGAAAAAGCCTAACAGCCGATCAAAAAAGCAACGTTTTAATCGTTGCATGAGGCGCGAAATTGACATACAATTTCGCGCCTTTTGTTTTTATGGGTCTGATTCCCATAAAGCGATATTTATCACGGGGAGCCTTTTTAGGCGCTACACCCAAACGAGGAAATTTACATGGCTAAGAAAGTACAAGCCTATGTCAAGCTGCAGGTTGCAGCTGGTATGGCAAACCCGAGTCCGCCGGTTGGTCCAGCACTGGGTCAGCAGGGTGTGAACATCATGGAATTCTGCAAAGCGTTCAACGCAAAAACTGAATCCCTGGAAAAAGGTCTGCCGATCCCGGTTGTTATTACCGTTTACGCTGACCGTTCTTTCACCTTCGTTACCAAAACTCCGCCGGCAGCAGTTCTGCTGAAAAAAGCGGCTGGTATCAAGTCTGGTTCCGGTAAACCGAACAAAGACAAAGTAGGTAAAATTTCCCGCGCTCAGCTGCAGGAAATCGCGCAGACCAAAGCTGCCGACATGACTGGTTCCGACATTGAAGCGATGACTCGCTCCATTGAAGGTACTGCACGTTCCATGGGCCTGGTAGTGGAGGACTAAGAAATGGCTAAACTGACCAAGCGCATGTCCGTGATTCGTGACAAAGTTGATGCGACCAAACAGTACGACATCAACGAAGCCATCTCTCTGCTGAAAGAACTGGCTACTGCTAAGTTCGTTGAAAGCGTTGATGTTGCCGTTAACCTCGGCATCGACGCGCGTAAATCTGACCAGAACGTCCGCGGCGCGACCGTACTGCCGCACGGTACTGGCCGTTCAGTTCGCGTAGCCGTATTTGCCCAGGGCCCGAACGCTGAAGCAGCTAAAGCTGCTGGCGCAGAGCTGGTAGGTATGGAAGATCTGGCTGACCAGATCAAAAAAGGCGAAATGAACTTTGACGTTGTTATTGCTTCCCCGGATGCAATGCGCGTTGTTGGCCAGCTGGGCCAGGTTCTGGGTCCGCGCGGCCTGATGCCAAACCCGAAAGTGGGTACCGTAACGCCGAACGTTGCTGAAGCGGTTAAGAACGCTAAAGCAGGTCAGGTTCGTTACCGTAACGACAAAAACGGCATCATCCACACCACCATCGGTAAAGTGGATTTTGACGCTGATAAACTGAAAGAAAACCTGGAAGCTCTGCTGGTTGCGCTGAAAAAAGCAAAACCGACTCAGGCTAAAGGCGTGTACATCAAGAAAATCAGCATCTCCACCACCATGGGTGCTGGCGTTGCCGTTGATCAGGCTGGTCTGAGCGCTTCTGCGAACTAAGATTAGCTTTACGTGGGCGGTGGTTTTGTCTACAATTCTACCCCCACGATTCTGTTGAAATATAACAGAGCACTATGCGAGCCATTTGAATTGCAGCAAGGCAGCAAGTGAGTGAATCACCAGTCACATAGTTAACTATGTGACTGGTGTGAACGAGCGCAGCTAACACAGCTGCGGTTCAAAGGACGAAGTCATAGAAAGAATTTGTTCGTTGGAGCCTGGCCTATCCAGGCCTCCGTCGAAGACCGCAGGTGTTTCGCAAGAGACTTAATGCCCTGCGTAGACGGTGACAGAACGCTAAGATTATTTTTGGATACTCTGGCTTGTTTCTGCTCACCGTATTAAGACGCTCTTCTCTTTGAGTCGAGTGAAGTGAGTTCCGGAGCATGAGCTCTGGCAAACATCCAGGAGCAAAGCTAATGGCTTTAAATCTTCAAGACAAACAAGCGATTGTTGCTGAAGTCAGCGAAGTAGCCAAAGGCGCGCTGTCTGCAGTAGTTGCGGATTCCCGTGGCGTGACTGTAGACAAAATGACTGAACTGCGTAAAGCAGGTCGTGAAGCTGGCGTATACATGCGTGTTGTTCGTAACACCCTGCTGCGCCGCGTCGTTGAAGGTACTCCTTTCGAGTGCCTGAAAGACACGTTTGTTGGTCCGACCCTGATTGCATACTCTATGGAACACCCGGGCGCTGCCGCTCGTCTGTTCAAAGAGTTCGCGAAAGCGAATGCAAAATTTGAGGTCAAAGCCGCAGCCTTTGAAGGTGAGCTGATCCCGGCGTCGCAAATCGACCGCCTGGCAACTCTGCCGACCTACGAAGAAGCAATTGCACGCCTGATGGCAACCATGAAAGAAGCTTCGGCTGGCAAACTGGTTCGCACTCTGGCTGCTGTACGCGATGCGAAAGAAGCTGCTTAATCGCAGTTGTCTTTGTAAAGCATTCGCTTACGTATAAACTTATTCTGATATTCAGGAACAATTTAAATGTCTATCACTAAAGATCAAATCATTGAAGCAGTATCCGCTATGTCCGTAATGGACGTTGTTGAGCTGATCTCTGCAATGGAAGAAAAATTCGGTGTTTCCGCTGCTGCTGCTGTAGCTGTAGCTGCTGGCCCGGTTGAAGCTGCTGAAGAAAAAACTGAATTCGACGTAATTCTGAAAGGTATCGGCGCTAACAAAGTTGCCGTTATCAAAGCAGTACGTGGCGCAACTGGCCTGGGTCTGAAAGAAGCTAAAGACCTGGTAGAATCTGCTCCGGCCGCTCTGAAAGAAGGCGTGAGCAAAGATGACGCTGAAGCACTGAAAAAATCTCTGGAAGAAGCTGGCGCTGAAGTTGAAGTTAAATAAGCCAACCTTTCCGGTTGCAGCCTGAGAAATCAGGCTGATGGCTGGTGACTTTTTAGTCACCAGCCTTTTTGCGCTGTAAGGCGCCAGTAGAATTTCACACTGTTTGACTACTGGTTGTCCTGACAATGCTTGTTTCTATAGACGACTTAATATACTGCGACAGGTTAGGGCTCCTGAGCTGTGTAAATCGCAATGAAATGGTTTAAGCGTGATAGAAACAGGTATTGCGGAAAGTGTTCCATTTTCCGGTCAACAAAATAGTGTTGCATAAAAAACTGCCTTATGTGGGCAGATGGGTCGACTTGTCAGCGAGCTGAGGAACCCTATGGTTTACTCCTATACCGAGAAAAAACGTATTCGTAAGGATTTTGGTAAACGTCCGCAGGTTCTGGACATACCTTATCTCCTTTCTATCCAGCTTGACTCGTTTCAGAAGTTCATCGAGCAAGATCCTGAAGGGCAGTATGGTCTGGAAGCAGCTTTCCGTTCCGTATTCCCGATTAAAAGCTACAGCGGTAACTCTGAGCTGCAGTACGTCAGCTACCGTCTGGGCGAACCGGTTTTTGACGTTAAAGAATGTCAGATCCGTGGCGTGACCTACTCGGCACCGCTGCGCGTCAAACTGCGTCTGGTGATCTACGAGCGCGAAGCGCCGGAAGGCACCGTTAAAGACATTAAAGAGCAAGAAGTCTACATGGGCGAAATTCCGCTCATGACCGACAACGGTACCTTCGTTATCAACGGTACCGAGCGCGTTATCGTTTCTCAGCTGCACCGTAGCCCGGGCGTCTTCTTTGACAGTGACAAAGGTAAGACCCACTCTTCCGGTAAGGTCCTGTATAACGCACGTATCATTCCTTACCGTGGCTCCTGGCTGGACTTCGAGTTCGACCCGAAAGACAACCTGTTTGTCCGTATCGACCGTCGTCGTAAGCTGCCGGCTACCATCATCCTGCGCGCGCTGAATTACACCACTGAGCAGATCCTTGACCTGTTCTTCGAGAAAGTGGTCTTTGAAATTCGCGATAACAAGCTGCAGATGGAACTGGTACCGGAGCGTCTGCGCGGCGAAACGGCCTCCTTCGACATCGAAGCGAACGGTAAAGTGTACGTTGAGAAAGGGCGTCGCATCACCGCACGTCACATTCGCCAGCTGGAAAAAGACGATATCAAACATATCGAAGTTCCGGTTGAGTACATCGCTGGCAAAGTTGCCTCTAAAGACTATGTTGATGAATCTACTGGCGAGCTGATCTGCCCGGCGAACATGGAGCTGAGCCTGGATCTGCTAGCCAAGCTGAGCCAGTCTGGCCATAAGCGTATCGAAACGCTGTTCACCAACGATCTGGATCACGGTCCGTACATCTCTGAGACTGTACGCGTCGACCCGACCAACGACCGTCTGAGCGCGCTGGTAGAAATCTACCGCATGATGCGCCCTGGTGAGCCGCCGACTCGTGAAGCGGCTGAAAGCCTGTTCGAGAACCTGTTCTTCTCCGAAGACCGCTACGATCTGTCCGCGGTAGGTCGTATGAAGTTCAACCGTTCTCTGCTGCGCGACGAAATCGAAGGTTCCGGTATCCTGAGCAAAGAAGACATCATCGAAGTGATGAAGAAGCTCATCGATATCCGTAACGGTAAAGGCGAAGTCGATGATATCGACCACCTCGGCAACCGTCGTATCCGTTCCGTTGGCGAAATGGCGGAAAACCAGTTCCGCGTTGGCCTGGTCCGCGTAGAGCGTGCGGTGAAAGAGCGTCTGTCTCTGGGCGATCTGGATACCCTGATGCCTCAGGATATGATCAACGCCAAGCCGATTTCTGCGGCAGTGAAAGAGTTCTTTGGCTCCAGCCAGCTGTCTCAGTTTATGGACCAGAACAACCCGCTGTCTGAGATTACGCACAAACGTCGTATCTCCGCACTCGGCCCGGGCGGTCTGACCCGTGAACGCGCAGGCTTTGAAGTTCGAGACGTACACCCGACCCACTACGGTCGCGTATGTCCAATCGAAACGCCTGAAGGTCCGAACATCGGTCTGATTAACTCCCTGTCCGTGTACGCACAGACGAACGAATACGGTTTCCTCGAGACCCCGTACCGTAAAGTGACTGACGGTGTTGTAACCGACGAAATTCATTACCTGTCTGCTATCGAAGAAGGCAACTACGTTATTGCTCAGGCGAACTCCAACCTGGATGACGAAGGCCACTTTGTAGAAGATCTGGTTACCTGCCGTAGTAAAGGCGAATCCAGCTTGTTCAGCCGCGACCAGGTTGACTACATGGACGTATCCACCCAGCAGGTGGTATCCGTCGGTGCGTCCCTGATCCCGTTCCTGGAACACGATGACGCCAACCGTGCATTGATGGGTGCGAACATGCAACGTCAGGCCGTTCCGACTCTGCGCGCTGATAAGCCGCTGGTTGGTACCGGTATGGAACGTGCTGTTGCCGTTGACTCCGGTGTAACTGCGGTCGCTAAACGTGGCGGTACCGTTCAGTACGTGGATGCTTCCCGTATCGTTATTAAAGTTAACGAAGACGAGATGTACCCGGGCGAAGCCGGTATCGACATCTATAACCTGACCAAGTACACCCGTTCTAACCAGAACACCTGCATCAACCAGATGCCGTGTGTCTCTCTGGGTGAGCCGATTGAGCGCGGTGACGTGCTGGCTGACGGCCCGTCTACCGACCTCGGTGAACTGGCGCTCGGTCAGAACATGCGCGTCGCGTTCATGCCGTGGAACGGTTACAACTTCGAAGACTCCATCCTCGTTTCCGAGCGCGTTGTCCAGGAAGACCGTTTTACCACCATCCACATTCAGGAACTGGCGTGCGTGTCTCGTGACACCAAGCTGGGGCCGGAAGAGATCACCGCCGACATCCCGAACGTGGGTGAAGCTGCGCTCTCTAAACTGGATGAATCCGGTATCGTTTATATCGGCGCGGAAGTGACCGGTGGCGATATTCTGGTTGGTAAGGTAACGCCGAAAGGTGAAACCCAGCTGACGCCGGAAGAGAAACTGCTGCGTGCGATCTTCGGTGAGAAAGCGTCTGACGTTAAAGACTCTTCCCTGCGCGTACCAAACGGTGTCTCCGGTACCATTATCGACGTTCAGGTCTTTACCCGTGACGGCGTAGAAAAAGACAAACGCGCGCTGGAAATCGAAGAGATGCAGCTCAAACAGGCGAAGAAAGACCTGTCTGAAGAACTGCAGATCCTCGAAGCTGGCCTGTTTGGTCGTATCTACGCGGTGCTGGTCTCCGGCGGTATCGAAGCTGAGAAGCTCGATAAGCTGCCGCGCGATCGCTGGCTGGAACTGGGCCTGACCGACGAAGAGAAACAGAATCAGCTGGAACAGCTGGCTGAGCAGTACGACGAACTGAAACACGAGTTCGAGAAAAAACTCGAAGCGAAACGCCGCAAAATCACTCAGGGCGACGATCTGGCACCGGGCGTGCTGAAGATTGTCAAAGTGTATCTGGCCGTTAAACGTCAGATTCAGCCTGGTGACAAAATGGCAGGCCGTCACGGTAACAAGGGTGTTATCTCTAAGATCAACCCGATCGAAGATATGCCTTACGATGAAAACGGCACGCCGGTTGACATCGTACTGAACCCGCTGGGCGTACCGTCTCGTATGAACATCGGTCAGATCCTGGAAACTCACCTGGGTATGGCTGCGAAAGGTATTGGCGAGAAAATCAACGCCATGCTGAAACAGCAGCAGGAAGTCGCCAAACTGCGCGAATTCATCCAGCGTGCCTACGATCTGGGCACCGACGTGCGTCAGAAGGTTGATCTGAATACCTTCACTGACGAAGAAGTTATGCGTCTCGCTGAAAACCTGAAAAAAGGTATGCCGATCGCAACGCCGGTCTTCGACGGTGCGAAAGAGTCTGAAATCAAGGAACTGTTACAGCTTGGTGGCCTGCCGACTTCCGGCCAGATCACCCTGTTCGATGGTCGTACCGGTGAGCAATTCGAGCGCCAGGTTACCGTTGGCTACATGTACATGCTGAAACTGAACCACCTGGTTGATGACAAGATGCATGCGCGTTCTACCGGTTCTTACAGCCTGGTTACTCAGCAGCCGCTGGGTGGTAAGGCGCAGTTCGGTGGTCAGCGCTTCGGGGAGATGGAAGTGTGGGCGCTGGAAGCATATGGCGCAGCATACACCCTGCAGGAAATGCTCACCGTTAAGTCTGATGACGTGAACGGCCGTACTAAGATGTATAAGAACATCGTGGACGGCAACCATCAGATGGAACCGGGCATGCCGGAATCCTTCAACGTATTGTTGAAAGAGATTCGCTCGCTGGGCATCAACATCGAACTGGAAGACGAGTAACTCTCGCTCAAACAGGTCACTGGTGCCGGGGTAAGACCCGGCGCCAGATTGTGCTAACTCCGACGGGAGCAAATCCGTGAAAGACTTATTAAAGTTTCTGAAAGCGCAAACTAAAACCGAAGAGTTTGATGCGATCAAAATTGCTCTGGCATCGCCAGACATGATCCGTTCATGGTCTTTTGGTGAAGTTAAAAAGCCGGAAACCATTAACTACCGTACGTTCAAACCTGAGCGTGACGGCCTTTTCTGTGCGCGTATTTTCGGGCCAGTAAAAGACTACGAGTGCCTGTGCGGTAAGTACAAGCGCCTGAAACACCGCGGTGTGATCTGTGAGAAGTGCGGCGTTGAAGTGACCCAGACTAAAGTGCGCCGTGAGCGTATGGGCCACATCGAGCTGGCGTCTCCGACCGCCCACATCTGGTTCCTGAAGTCTCTGCCGTCCCGTATCGGCCTGCTGCTCGATATGCCGCTGCGCGATATCGAACGCGTGCTGTACTTCGAATCCTATGTGGTTATCGAAGGCGGTATGACCAACCTGGAACGCCAGCAGATCCTGACTGAAGAACAGTATCTGGATGCGCTGGAAGAGTTCGGTGACGAATTTGACGCGAAGATGGGTGCGGAAGCTATCCAGGCCCTGCTGAAGAGCATGGATCTGGAGCAAGAGTGCGAAACTCTGCGCGAAGAGCTGAACGAAACCAACTCCGAAACCAAGCGTAAGAAGCTGACCAAGCGTATCAAACTGCTGGAAGCGTTCGTACAGTCTGGCAACAAGCCGGAGTGGATGATCCTGACCGTTCTGCCGGTTCTGCCGCCAGATCTGCGTCCGCTGGTTCCGCTGGATGGCGGTCGTTTCGCGACTTCTGACCTGAACGATCTGTATCGTCGCGTCATTAACCGTAACAACCGTCTGAAACGTCTGCTGGATCTGGCTGCGCCGGACATCATCGTACGCAACGAAAAACGTATGCTGCAGGAAGCGGTCGACGCCCTGCTGGATAACGGTCGTCGCGGTCGTGCGATCACCGGTTCTAACAAACGTCCTCTGAAATCTTTGGCCGATATGATCAAAGGTAAGCAGGGTCGTTTCCGTCAGAACCTGCTCGGTAAGCGCGTTGACTACTCCGGTCGTTCTGTTATCACCGTAGGTCCATACCTGCGTCTGCATCAGTGCGGTCTGCCGAAGAAAATGGCGCTGGAGCTGTTCAAACCGTTCATCTACGGCAAGCTGGAACTGCGTGGCCTCGCCACCACCATCAAAGCCGCTAAGAAAATGGTTGAGCGTGAAGAAGCTGTCGTTTGGGATATCCTGGACGAAGTGATCCGCGAACACCCGGTACTGCTGAACCGTGCACCAACCCTGCACCGTCTGGGTATCCAGGCATTTGAGCCGGTACTGATCGAAGGTAAAGCTATTCAGCTGCACCCGCTGGTTTGTGCGGCATACAACGCCGACTTCGATGGTGACCAGATGGCTGTTCACGTACCGCTGACGCTGGAAGCCCAGCTCGAAGCGCGTGCGCTGATGATGTCTACCAACAACATCCTGTCTCCGGCGAACGGCGAACCAATCATCGTTCCGTCTCAGGACGTTGTACTGGGTCTGTACTACATGACCCGTGACTGTGTTAACGCCAAAGGCGAAGGCATGGTGCTGACTGGCCCGAAAGAAGCTGAGCGTATTTATCGCGCTGGCCTGGCCTCTCTGCATGCGCGCGTTAAAGTGCGTATCACCGAATACGAAAAAGATGAAAACGGCGAGTTCGTTGCGAAAACCAGCCTGAAAGATACGACCGTTGGTCGTGCCATTCTGTGGATGATCGTACCGAAAGGTCTGCCTTTCTCCATCGTCAACCAGGCGCTGGGCAAGAAAGCCATCTCTAAGATGCTGAACACCTGCTACCGTATTCTGGGCCTGAAACCGACCGTTATTTTTGCGGACCAGACGATGTACACCGGCTTTGCTTATGCAGCGCGCTCAGGTGCATCCGTTGGTATCGATGACATGGTCATCCCGGAGAAAAAATACGAGATCATCAGCGAAGCGGAAGCGGAAGTTGCTGAGATTCAGGAGCAGTTCCAGTCGGGTCTGGTTACCGCTGGCGAACGCTACAACAAAGTTATCGATATCTGGGCCGCGGCGAACGATCGTGTATCCAAAGCGATGATGGACAACCTGCAAACTGAAACCGTTATTAACCGTAACGGCGAAGAAGAGCAGCAGGTCTCCTTCAACAGCATTTACATGATGGCCGACTCCGGTGCGCGTGGTTCTGCTGCACAGATTCGTCAGCTTGCCGGTATGCGTGGTCTGATGGCGAAGCCGGATGGCTCCATCATCGAAACGCCAATCACCGCGAACTTCCGTGAAGGTCTGAACGTACTCCAGTACTTCATCTCCACGCACGGTGCGCGTAAAGGTCTGGCGGATACCGCACTGAAAACGGCGAACTCCGGTTACCTGACTCGTCGTCTGGTTGACGTTGCGCAGGACCTGGTCGTGACTGAAGACGACTGTGGCACCCTGGAAGGCATCACCATGACCCCGGTTATCGAGGGTGGCGATGTTAAAGAGCCGCTGCGCGATCGCGTACTGGGTCGTGTGACCGCTGAAGACGTTCTGAAGCCGGGTACGGCGGACATTCTGGTTCCACGCAACACGCTGCTGCACGAGCACTGGTGCGATCTGCTGGAAGAGAACTCCGTTGACTCCGTCAAAGTGCGTTCCGTTGTATCCTGTGACACCGACTTTGGTGTATGTGCGCACTGCTACGGTCGTGACCTGGCGCGTGGCCACATCATCAACAAAGGTGAGGCTATCGGCGTTATCGCGGCACAGTCCATCGGTGAGCCGGGTACACAGCTGACGATGCGTACGTTCCACATCGGTGGTGCGGCATCTCGTGCGGCTGCTGAGTCCAGCATCCAGGTGAAAAACAAAGGTAGCATCCGTCTGAGCAATGCGAAGTCGGTTGTGAACTCCAGCGGTAAGCTGGTTATTACTTCCCGTAATACCGAGCTGAAGCTGATCGACGAATTCGGTCGTACCAAAGAGAGCTATAAAGTGCCTTACGGCTCCGTTATGGCGAAAGGTGATGGCGAGCAGGTTGCCGGCGGTGAAACCGTAGCAAACTGGGATCCGCACACCATGCCGGTTATCACCGAAGTGAGTGGTTTTGTCCGCTTCACTGACATGATTGACGGCCAGACCATTACTCGTCAGACCGACGAGCTGACCGGTCTGTCTTCTCTGGTGGTTCTGGATTCTGCAGAGCGTACCACTGGCGGTAAAGATCTGCGTCCGGCGCTGAAAATCGTTGATGCTCAGGGCAATGACGTTCTGATCCCTGGCACCGATATGCCTGCGCAGTACTTCCTGCCGGGTAAAGCGATTGTTCAGCTGGAAGATGGCGTCCAGATCAGTTCTGGTGACACCCTGGCACGTGTACCGCAGGAATCCGGCGGTACCAAGGACATCACCGGTGGTCTGCCGCGCGTTGCCGACCTGTTCGAAGCACGTCGTCCGAAAGAGCCGGCAATCCTGGCTGAAATCAGCGGCATCATTTCCTTCGGTAAAGAAACCAAAGGGAAACGTCGTCTGGTTATCACCCCGGTAGACGGTAGCGATCCGTACGAAGAGATGATTCCTAAGTGGCGTCAGCTCAACGTGTTCGAAGGTGAACGCGTAGAACGTGGTGACGTGGTTTCCGACGGTCCGGAAGCGCCGCACGACATTCTGCGTCTGCGTGGCGTGCATGCTGTGACTCGTTACATCGTTAACGAAGTTCAGGACGTATACCGTCTGCAGGGCGTTAAGATTAACGATAAGCACATCGAAGTTATCGTTCGTCAGATGCTGCGTAAAGCGACCATCGAAAGCGCCGGTAGCTCCGACTTCCTGGAAGGCGAACAGGTTGAATACTCTCGCGTTAAGATTGCTAACCGCGATCTGGAAGCGAACGGCAAAGTGGGGGCAACATTCTCCCGCGATCTGCTGGGTATCACCAAAGCGTCCCTGGCAACCGAATCGTTCATCTCTGCCGCATCGTTCCAGGAGACCACCCGTGTCCTGACCGAAGCAGCCGTTGCGGGTAAACGCGACGAACTGCGTGGCCTGAAAGAGAACGTTATCGTGGGTCGTCTGATCCCGGCCGGTACCGGTTATGCGTACCACCAGGATCGTATGCGCCGCCGCGCAGCGGGCGAACTGCCAGCAGCGCCGCAGGTCAGCGTGGAAGAAGCTTCTGCTAACCTGGCAGAACTGCTGAACGCGGGTCTGGGCGGTTCTGACAACGATTAATCGTTGATTCGCTAAACGCTCAAAAAGCCAGTCAGGTCACCTGACTGGCTTTTTTATTGCCTGCCAGTTTATTCCGTCTACTTTTTTATTACATTTTATTGATGTAATAGCTGCAATTAATTAGCAAATATAAACCACTCCTATAATGATTTATTTCCATGACTGTTTTTCATCTTCAATGAAAGGGTGAAAATTCTACGCGTGTCAAAAAATAAGCACCGCAAACGCTATATAGTCAAAAAACTAAAATAATCATGTGATTACTTTCCCGGTTCTTTTCGGTTTACCGCAGCCGAGGGGATTGTTACGCCTGTTAAAAGGCGATGGAGGAGGTGAACTAATAAAAACAAAGCGGAGAGTATTGTCGTTATTTAATGGATAGCTTCTGGGGGATGTATGGAATTTGCTATACAACTTATCATTATCTTAATTTGTCTGTTCTATGGTGCGAGAAAGGGCGGCATTGCGCTCGGTCTTTTAGGCGGCATTGGGCTAGTTATCCTAGTCTTTGTTTTTCACCTGAAGCCTGGAAAACCGCCCGTCGATGTCATGCTGGTCATTATCGCCGTCGTGGCGGCATCGGCGACGCTGCAGGCTTCTGGTGGTTTAGACGTGATGCTGCAGATTGCCGAGAAACTCCTGCGGCGAAACCCGAAATATGTCTCGATCGTCGCGCCATTCGTCACCTGTACGCTGACGATTCTTTGCGGCACGGGGCACGTGGTATATACCATTCTGCCGATTATTTATGATGTCGCTATCAAAAATAACATCCGTCCGGAGCGACCCATGGCCGCCAGCTCGATCGGCGCACAGATGGGGATTATCGCCAGCCCGGTTTCCGTGGCGGTCGTCTCGCTGGTGGCAATGCTTGGCAACTTTACCTTTAACGGCAAGCACCTTGAATTTCTCGACCTGCTGGCGATAACCATTCCGTCCACGCTGCTGGGGATTCTGGCCATTGGTATCTTCAGCTGGTTTCGCGGCAAAGACCTCGATAAAGACGAAACTTTCCAGGCCTTTATTGCGGTACCGGAAAACCGTCACTACGTGTACGGGGACACGGCCACGCTGCTGGATAGAAAGCTTCCGACCAGCAACTGGATTGCGATGTGGATTTTTCTGGCCTCAATCGCGGTTGTCGCCCTGCTCGGCGCCTTCTCCGAACTGCGTCCGGCATTCGACGGTAAGCCGCTGTCGATGGTGCTGGTGATCCAGATGTTTATGCTGCTCTCCGGGGCGCTCATCATCATCATTACGAAAACGAATCCGGCTTCGATCTCCAAAAATGAGGTGTTCCGTTCCGGGATGATCGCTATCGTTGCCGTGTACGGCATCGCGTGGATGGCGGAAACGATGTTCGGCGCGCACATGACCGAGATTAAAGGCGTGCTCGGGGAGATGGTGAAGGAGTACCCGTGGGCCTACGCTATCGTTCTGCTGCTGGTATCGAAGTTTGTCAACTCCCAGGCGGCTGCGCTGGCGGCGATCGTTCCGGTGGCGTTGGCGATCGGCGTCGATCCGGCCTACATCGTCGCTTCCGCGCCCGCCTGCTACGGCTATTACATTCTGCCGACCTACCCAAGCGATCTGGCGGCGATTCAGTTCGACCGCTCAGGTACCACGCATATCGGCCGCTTTGTGATTAACCATAGCTTTATTCTGCCAGGGCTCATCGGTGTCAGCGTCTCTTGCGTCTTTGGCTGGGTATTTGCGGCGATGTACGGATTTCTTTAAGAGGATACGGGCGCCGGTAGCGGCGCCTGTTAAGTCGTTGACGTTATTGTGCGAGCGGAATTCGGCGATAGAGCTCAATCATGTCGGTAGCCAGATCCTGAATGACCATCGCGTTCATCAGGTGGTCCTGAGAGTGTACGGTAATCAGGTTAACCGGAAGCTTGCCGCTGCCTTCATCCATGCCAATCAGCTGGGTCTGGATTTTATGCGCATGCTTGACGAATTCATGGGATTCCGCCATTGCCTGTTCGGCCGCAGCAAAATCGCCTTTACGCGCCAGCTGCAGAGCGGTTAACGCCGAGCTGCGCGCAGAACCGGCGTTAACCAGCAGCTCCATGATGATTGTTTCTAAATCTTCCATCTCTTACTCCATCAGCTTCAGGGCTTTATCAAGCACGGCATCGCCTTTCATCATGCCGTAATCCATCATATCGATGACGGCGACTTTTTTACCAAACGGGTCGGCCATTGCCTGTAGCTTGGCCTGCTCGTACTTCACCTGAGGGCCGAGCAGGATAATATCGGCAGCGGCAAGATTATCTTTAAACTCGGCAACCGGTACGGCTTTGATGGAGACTTCCACGCCTTTTTGTTGCGCAGCGGCCTGCATACGTTGAACCAGCATGCTGGTGGACATTCCTGCGGCACAGCATAAAACGATATTCTTCATAATTGTTGGCCCTTATGTTCCTTGATGTACCATCTTTATCGCGGGCAGGCGGGCGGGACAACCGCTTTACGGTGATTGTGTGTAAGTCATCACAAAATAATGAAACCGGTTTCGGTTCTGGGGGAGAAAACGCTAAAAGCCGCGTCCGACAGGCCTGAAACGGTGGGCTCTGTTAAGCGCGGACGATGCGATTCTTGCCCTGCTGCTTGGCTTTATACAGCGCTTCATCAACGCGTACGACAAGCTGCTCCAGGGGCTCCATATTCCATTCCCCCAGTCCCGCGCTGAAGGTGACCGTTAGCCCTTCTTCACGCCAGGAGCGCAGCGCAACGCGGGCCCGCCAGCTCTCCAGCAGCATCAGGGCGTCATCGCTATGTCCGGTGGTAAAGATCACCGCAAACTCTTCGCCGCCGTAGCGGTAAAGCGAAATTTGCAGGGGCTGGAGGATTTGCAGCCCTTCCCGGGCGACATTGCGCAGCACGATATCGCCGTTGAGGTGACCCCAGGTGTCGTTTATCGTTTTGAAGTTATCAATATCAACCAGCGCAAGAGAGAAGGGCTGATGATCGTTCATCAGCGCGGCGATATCGCTGTCAAAGGCGCGGCGGTTCTTGCAGCCGGTTAGCGCATCGATGGTCGCCTGGCGAACGTAGGTTAACTCGCGCTGCTTATTGCTCTCGATGGCTTTGCTGAGCATCGCTTCCAGCCGCGGGGCGCGCTGAACATCCCCGGTTTTAATCGCATTGATGATGTTCATCAACACCGTACGTGAAGCATGGCGCAGATACAGTCCAAACAGCACGATAACGATCGCGGCCAGGGCAAAGCTCCAGGCGACGATATCCGTTTCATGGCGCGTTAAGTTGACCAGCGTCGAGTTATCGACCCGATAAATAACAAACCAGTCGGGGTTGGTAAAGGAGTAGTAATAGTACCAGGTGTCCGTATTGGTATCGTAAAGCTGGCCTTCGCCGCTGGTCATTCTGTCCATCAAGGCTTCACTGACGTAGGGTTTAAATAAAGCGCCGGGGTCGGGGTGGAGAATGACTTTACCATCGCGTTGCACCACAAAAAATTCTCCCTGGACGGGTGCAACCATCTGCCGTAACGCGTAGCCCATTGAGGTGAGATCGAGATGAAACGCGAGACTGCCCTTTAGCCGTCCCTCTGGAGAAATTATGGGTTTGTAGACGGTAATCGTCGGATGATGCGTGAAGTAGTCGTTGTACGGGCTGGTATACCGACTGAAGGTACTGGCTTCCGCTTGCTTAATAAACCACGGCCTTGTTTTGGCATCGAAGGACTGGCTATCTTCGGTTTCCAGAACCTCGGGCGCGCGCAGATAGTGCCCATTGGTATCCGCCAGCGAGATGGACGAAACGGTCTGCATCATATTTTGCAACTGCATAAGCTGCATCAACCCTTTTTCCGGATTGACGTTAACCGCCTCATTCAGCGCATCGTTGCGGGCAAAGAAAGTGGCGGCACGGGTGAGGATAAAGTCGTTGCCCTGCAGCAGCGTCTCCGTGTAGTTGGTCGCCATATTGTGGGTAAAATTGCGATTAATATGATGATAATCTTCGAGAAAATCATTCCTCTGCGTCGTCGTGGCAAACACCGCTATCAGCAAGAAACTGAATAAAATACCCGCAAATCCGATGATAATCGGCGTGGTGAAAGAGAGCTTTCTATTATGACGAGCCATGAGTCGTAAATCGTTCCAGAAGCGTTAAACCGTGGGTGGAGACGCAGGTTTAGCCAGCATGCCTGCTGAGCGAATCAGATAAAACTCCGGTAATTATAACGCTGACGTTGTGATATGGACTGATTAATATTCGATATTGATGGAATTACCGTTGCCGCAAAGAGGCGGAAGCAGGGCGAAAAGGAGGAAGAGTGAATATTCGCCCTGGTCAGCGTCCGCTGCTGACAGGGGCAGAATAGAGAAACGGGAACAGGGCCACAATCTCCCGTTTCTCTTATTACGATCGTGCGTGAAGAACGTTTAAGAAATTACATTCGTTATCATGACGATTGGGAGGCGCGTCCCAGCCAGCTGTCCCAATCCTTCCATACCGGCTGTAGACCGCTGGCCACCAGCGCGCTGGCGACCTCTTCCGGGCGGCGGTCATCGTGAGGCGCGAACTGCTCCAGCTCCGGATGGTTATCGGCATACCCGCCGGGCTGGGTTTTCGAAAAGGCGCTGACGTTGTTGATGGCCAGCGGGATCACCCGATCGCGGAACCAGGGGGATTCGCGGGTGGAGAGCGAGAGTTCCACTTCCGGAGCCAGCAGGCGGAAGGCGCAAATGGTTTGCACCAGCTGCCGTTCATCCATTAATGAGGCGGGCTCGATACCCCCCGCGCAAGGCCGCAGTCGTGGGAAGGAGATGGAGTAGCGGCTGCGCCAGTAATACTGCTGGAGCCACAGCAGATGCTCCGCCACCATAAAGCAGTCCACCCGCCAGCTGTCGGAAAGGCCAATAAGTGCGCCAAGGCCAATTTTATCAATCCCCGCCTGCCCAAGCCTGTCCGGCGTATCCAGCCGCCAGAAGAAGTCCTGCTTTTTCCCTTTCAGATGGTGTTTCGCATACATGCTTTCATGATAGGTCTCCTGATAGACCATCACCCCGTCCAGACCGAGGGTTTTCAGCTCGGCGTACTCTTCCATCGCCAGCGGCTGGACCTCCATATGCAGCGAGGCGAACTGGCGGCGAATCGCGGGCAGATGTTGACGAAAGTAGTCCATGCCGACCTTGCCCTGATGTTCGCCGGTCACCAGCAGCAGATGCTCAAAGCCCATTTCGCGGATCGCCGCGCATTCACGGGCTATTTCCGCCTCATCCAGAGTCTTGCGCTTGATGCGGTTACTCATTGAGAAACCGCAGTAGGTACAGTCGTTGGCGCAGAGATTAGAGAGATACAGCGGGACATAAAAGCTGACGGTATTACCAAAACGCTGGCGAGTCAGGCGCTGAGCGCGCTGGGCCAGAGGCTCCAGATAGTCCGCGGCGGCGGGGGAGAGCAGGGCCATCATATCGTCACGGCTGAGCTGTTTGGCCGCCAGGGCGCGTTCAACGTCGGCGGGGGTTTTCCCGTTGATTCGCAGGCGAATATCGTCCCAGTCCAGCTGCCGCCAACGGTCAGTGAAGGTGTTCATACCCGCGCCTCCAGAAAGCCGGTCAGCGGGCTGGTGGCCTGCGCCTGCGCGCTGCGCGCGCCCGGGCCTGCCTGTCGGGCCAGCAAGCCGGCATCGATCGCTAAACGGAAGGCCCGCGCCATGGTTACCGGATCGTCGGCAACGGCGATGGCGGTATTCACCAGTACCGCGTCAGCGCCCATTTCCAGCGCCTGCGCCGCGTGGCTCGGCACGCCAATACCCGCGTCAACGACTACCGGCACCGTGGCCTGCGCGATAATAATCTCCAGCATCGCTTTAGTTTCCAGCCCCTGATTGGAGCCGATGGGCGCGCCGAGCGGCATCACCGCCGCGCAGCCCGCTTCTTCAAGGCGCTTGCACAGCACCGGGTCGGCGCCGCAGTAGGGCAGCACCACGAAGCCTTCCCGTACCAGAATCTCCGCCGCTTTCAGCGTTTCGATCGGATCGGGGAGCAGCCAGCGGGCGTCCGGATGAATTTCCAGCTTCAGCCAGTGGGTGCCCAGCGCCTCCCGCGCCAGGCGGGCGGCAAATACCGCCTCTTCCGCCGTTTTAGCGCCGGAGGTGTTGGGCAGCAGGCTAACGCCGGCCGCCAGCAGCGGCGCGAGGATCGCGTCATTATGCTGACGGAGATCGACGCGCTTCATCGCCAGCGTCACCAGCTGGCTGCCGGAGGCGCGAATGGCCTCCACCATGACGTCGGGGGCGGCGAATTTACCGGTGCCGGTGAAAAGATGTGACTCAAAGGTTTTATCCGCAATACGTAACATGTCAGCCTCCAGCGATAACCTGAAAAAGCAGGATTTGATCGCCTTCCTGTAAGAGATGATCTTCCCACCGTTCACGCGGCAGGATGCGTTGATTGAGCGCCAGCGCGACGCCCGGCTGCTGCTGTTCCAGCTGCGTGAGCAGATCGGCGACGGAGGTCGCTTCGGCGCACTGCAACGGTTCATCGTTAAACCATATCCGCATGCTGCCCTCCGCATACCGGACAGCCCTGAGCCCGCTGGAGCGCGAGAGTGCGCCAGTTGCTGGTTCGGGCATCGAACAGGCGCAGCGTGTTCCGCGGGGCCATCATGCCGGCGAGCAGCTTGATGGCCTCCAGCGCCTGTAGGGTACCCATCATGCCAACCACCGGACCGATAATGCCCGCCGTACGGCAGTTGCGCTCAGGCTCGTTAGCGTCCGGCCACAGACAGCGATAGCAGCCCTGCTCCCACGGCGGCGTCAGTACCATCAGCTGCCCCCCAAGCCCGACGGCGCTGGCGGTAATCAGCGGCGTTTTAAGCGCGACGCAGGCGGCGTTGATCGCCTGTCGGGTCGCCATGTTATCGGTGCAATCCAGTACCACATCGGCCTTCGCCACTTCATCCCGCAGGGCCTTTCCGCCTAACCGCTGCTTCAGCGCAATCAGTTCAATCTGCGGATTTAACTGAGCCAGCCGGGCCCTGGCGGCCGTGGTTTTAGGCTGAGCGATATCCTCGCTGGTGAACAAAATTTGTCGCTGCAGGTTACTGACGTGCACGTCGTCGTCATCGACCAGCACCAGCGTGCCGACGCCAGCGCCGGCAAGATAGAGCGCGGCGGGAGAGCCCAGCCCGCCGAGACCCACGATCAACACCCGGCTGGCCAGCAGCATTTGCTGGCCTTCAATGGCGATATCCTCCAGCAGCAGCTGGCGGCTATAGCGCATAAAATCGCTGTCATTCATCACCGGCTCCCGCTATCTCGAGCAGCCGGGCCGTTGCCTGTCGCCAGTCGGCCGCCTGAGTAATGGCGCTGACCACCGCAACGCTGCCGACGCCGGTCGCCAGTACCGCCGAGGCGCGCTCAAGGCTGATGCCGCCAATCGCCACGGTTGGATAATCCCCGAGTCGCTGAATATGCTGCGCCAGCTGATCCAGCCCCTGAGGGGCGGAAGGCATCTGCTTGGTTTGCGTTGGAAAAACGTGCCCAAGCGCGATGTAAGAGGGACGCGCCGCCAGCGCGATATCAATTTCCATATCGTCATGCGTCGAAACGCCAAGACGCAGCCCGGCGTTGCGGATGGCGCTGAGGTCGGTCGTTTCCAGATCCTCCTGGCCTAAATGCACGCCGTAAGCCTGATGTTTGATGGCCAGGCGCCAGTAATCGTTAATAAACAGCCGCGCATCATATTTGCGCCCCAGGGCGATAGCGGCAACGACATGCTCTTCAACCTCACTATCGCGTTTATCCTTGATGCGCAGCTGGAGAGTGCGAACGCCCGCGGCCAGCAGGCGTTCGATCCACGCGACGCTATCGACGACTGGATAAAGCCCCAGGCGGAAAGGGACGGATGGAAAATCGGGTTGATACATCAGGCTTCCTCCTTACGTAGATAGATTTCACCGCCGCGGGCGCGAAAGTTATCCGACATATCGGCCATCCCCACTTCGATGGTCTGCGCGGCGGCGTAGTCGCGAACTTCCTGGCTTATCTTCATTGAGCAGAATTTAGGGCCGCACATGGAGCAGAAGTGGGCCACTTTGCCTGACTCCTGCGGCAGGGTTTCGTCGTGGTAAGCGCGCGCGGTGAACGGGTCGAGCGCCAGATTAAACTGATCTTCCCAGCGGAACTCGAAGCGCGCTTTCGACATGGCGTTATCGCGGATCTGCGCGCCGGGGTGGCCTTTGGCGAGATCGGCGGCGTGGGCGGCAATTTTGTAGGTAATCAGACCCTGCTTAACGTCTTCTTTATTCGGCAGGCCGAGGTGCTCTTTTGGCGTCACGTAGCAGAGCATCGCGCAGCCGAACCAGCCGATCATGGCGGCGCCAATTCCCGAGGTGAAATGGTCATAGCCCGGCGCGATATCGGTGGTTAGCGGCCCTAAGGTGTAGAACGGCGCTTCGTGGCAGTGCTCCAGCTCTTCGGTCATATTGCGCTGAATCATCTGCATCGGCACGTGGCCCGGGCCCTCGATCATCACCTGTACGTCATACTCCCAGGCGATTTTGGTCAGTTCGCCCAGGGTGTGCAGTTCGGCGAACTGCGCTTCGTCGTTGGCATCCTGAATCGAGCCGGGACGCAGGCCGTCGCCCAATGACAGCGAGACGTCATAGGCGGCGCAGATTTCGCAGATTTCGCGGAAATGCTGGTAGAGGAAATTCTCTTTGTGATGGGACAGGCACCATTTCGCCATGATTGAGCCGCCGCGGGAGACGATGCCGGTCAGGCGCCTGGCGGTCATCGGCACGTAGCGCAGCAGCACGCCCGCATGGATGGTGAAGTAGTCCACCCCCTGTTCCGCCTGCTCGAGCAGCGTGTCGCGGAAGGCTTCCCAGGTGAGATCTTCGGCGATCCCGTTGACCTTCTCCAGAGCCTGGTAGATCGGCACCGTACCGATCGGTACCGGACTATTGCGCAGGATCCACTCGCGGGTCTCGTGAATATAGCGGCCGGTGGAGAGGTCCATGACCGTATCCGCTCCCCAGCGCGTCGCCCACACCAGCTTCTCGACCTCTTCTTCAATCGACGAGGTGACCGCCGAGTTGCCGATATTGGCGTTAACCTTCACGAGGAAGTTGCGGCCAATAATCATCGGTTCGGATTCCGGATGATTAATATTGGCCGGGATAATCGCGCGCCCGGCGGCGACTTCAGCGCGCACAAACTCCGGGGTGATATTCTCCGGCAGCCGCGCGCCAAACCCAACGCCCGGATGCTGCTGGCGCAGCACTTCGCCACGAATACGCTCGCGGCCCATATTCTCGCGAATGGCGATGAACTCCATTTCCGGGGTGACAATCCCCTGACGGGCGTAGTGCAGCTGCGTCACGCATTTCCCGACGATGGCGCGCCTGGGCGTGAGCAGGCCGGTAAAGCGCAGTTCGTTGAGGCCATCATCCGCCAGCCGCTCTCTGGTATAGGCCGAGCTGCGATCGCTGAGTGCTTCGCAGTCGCGGCGCGCATCAATCCACGGCTGACGCAGTTTTGCCAGACCCTGCTGAACGTTAATCGCGACGTGCGGATCGCCATAGGGGCCGGAGGTGTCATAGACCGGAATAGCTTCGTTCGCTTCGTACTGAGGATTATCTTTGCTGCCGCCGATAAGCGTCGGGCTTAGCTGAATTTCGCGCATCGGTACGCGAATATCTTCCTGCGAACCGGGGATATAGATGCGCTGCGAATTGGGAAATGCGGTACCTTCCAGGGTGTCGATAAAGCGCTGGGCGCGTTCGCGTTGCTCTCGACGCGTGAGTTTGGTTGTAGACATAGCTCATTCCAGTTAAACAGGATATGGCTTGCCAGACGACGGATGGAGTAACAGATGCGATCGGCCCTGAAGCGGCTGATGCTAAACGCAGTTTACTCTTGTTCCCTTCGCAGGTATTAGCCTGATCAGGTTCCGCGGATCCCGAATTAACGGTCTCAGCCTTTTCCAGTGTGGAAAATGGGCACTCCGACAAGATGACATCCCCTCTCCGTGAGGGGGAATGTATGTAAACTACGCGTTAATGGCTCACAACTCAAGCGGTCGGCGCGATATTGTCGCTGACGTTGTCTTTGCGGCTGTGGGCGACGGCGAGGGCGATCAGGTTATCTTCCAGCGCAAAGCGCGCTTCCAGCGCTTCGCCGATGTCCGACAGCGCCTGCTGGAACTCAAGGTAGTTATCGTGATCGATGGCGTTTTCGAGGCAGGAGTCGTAATAATCCATGATCTGCTGGGTATTGGCCTGCAGCTGTGGATAAATCTTAGTGGCGGCTAAAAGTGGCGTATCGCCTTCCAATTCGCCGATAAAGCGTTCATAAATATTAAAATGGCCGGAGGAGAGGTAGTCCACCAGGCTTTGACAAAAATCATCCAGCGCTTTCTCATTAAGCCGCATAAATGATTCTTTGCCGGGCTTCAGGCCAACCAGGTTGTAGTAAGCCACAAGCAAATGCTTACGTACTTGTAGCCAGCGATCGACCAGTTTATTGCTGCCTCCAACACGTTCCGTCAGGTTTTCCAGCTGGTTTAACATGGTTGACTCCGCAAGGTTTTAAGAGAAATACGTTGCTCACCAAAATGTAAATTTAATGTTAAAAGTGCCAGTAAAATAAAGGTAGTGCAATAGATATGGATCGTATTATTGAAAAATTAGATCGCGGCTGGTGGATCGTCAGCCACGAACAGAAATTATGGTTGCCCGGCGGAGAATTGCCCTACGGCGAAGCGGTAAATTTTAATCTTGCGGGGCAGCCCGCGCTGCGAATCGGAGAATGGCAGGGCGATCCGGTGTGGCTGGTACGCCAGGATCGCCGGCATGAGATGGGATCGCTGCGCCAGGTGCTCGATCAGGATGCTGGCCTTTTTCAACTGGCGGGACGCGGGATCCAGCTGGCGGAGTTCTACCGCTCGCACAAATTCTGCGGCTACTGCGGGCATCCGATGCACCCAAGCAAAACCGAGTGGGCAATGCTGTGCAGCCACTGCCGCGAACGCTACTACCCGCAAATCGCCCCGTGCATTATCGTCGCCATCCGTCGGGATGATTCTATCCTGCTGGCGCAGCATACTCGCCATCGTAACGGCGTGCATACGGTGCTGGCCGGGTTTGTCGAAGTCGGCGAAACCCTGGAGCAGACCGTTGCCCGCGAGGTGATGGAGGAGAGCGGCATTAAGGTGAAAAACCTGCGCTACGTGACCTCTCAGCCCTGGCCGTTCCCACAATCGCTGATGACCGCATTTATGGCCGAGTACGATAGCGGCGAGATTGTCATCGACAAGAAAGAGCTGCTGGAGGCGGGATGGTATCGCTATGACAATCTGCCGCTTTTGCCGCCGCCGGGCACCGTGGCGCGCCGTCTGATTGAAGATACCGTGGCGATGTGTCGGGCAGAGTATGAGTGACATGTTACATATACTTTATCCTTCAAATTGCCTCTTTGTTGGCTGCTTTCACTTACCCCAGTCACTTACTTGAGTAAGCTCCTTGGGTTCATTCAATTGCCGCCTCGATCCACTTTGAATGATTTTGTGTATAAACTTGGCGCATCAACGCTAAAGGAATGTAAAAATGACCGAACTGAAGAACGATCGCTACCTGCGCGCGCTGCTACGCCAGCCGGTTGATGTCACCCCGGTATGGATGATGCGTCAGGCGGGCCGCTATTTACCGGAATATAAGGCCACCCGCGCCGAGGCGGGCGATTTTATGTCGCTGTGTAAAAACGCCGAGCTTGCCTGTGAAGTGACGCTGCAGCCGCTGCGCCGCTATAAGCTGGATGCGGCTATCCTCTTCTCGGACATTCTCACCATCCCGGATGCGATGGGGCTGGGGCTCTATTTCGAAGCCGGGGAGGGCCCGCGTTTTACCTCACCCATTACCGGCAAAGCGGATGTCGATAAATTACCCGTCCCCGACCCGGAAGATGAGCTTGGCTACGTGATGAACGCCGTGCGCACCATCCGCCGTGAGCTGAAGGGAGAAGTGCCGCTGATTGGCTTTTCCGGCAGCCCGTGGACGCTGGCGACCTACATGGTGGAAGGCGGCAGCAGCAAAGCGTTTACGGTGATCAAAAAGATGATGTACGCCGAGCCGCAGGCCCTGCACGCGCTGCTCGATAAGCTGGCGAAAAGCGTCACGCTGTATCTGAATGCGCAAATCAAAGCGGGCGCGCAGTCGGTGATGATCTTTGATACCTGGGGCGGGGTGCTGACCGGCCGGGATTATCAGCAGTTCTCGCTCTATTACATGCATAAAATCGTTGATGGGCTGCTGCGTGAGAATGATGGCCGCCGCGTGCCGGTGACGCTGTTTACCAAAGGCGGCGGGCAGTGGCTGGAAGCGATGGCGGAAACCGGCTGCGATGCGCTGGGGCTCGACTGGACGACCGATATCGCCGATGCGCGGCGTCGCGTCGGCCATAAAGTCGCCCTGCAGGGCAATATGGATCCCTCGATGCTCTATGCCCCTACGGCGCGCATCGAAGAAGAGGTGGCGACCATTCTCGCCGGGTTTGGCCAGGGCGAAGGCCATGTCTTTAACCTTGGGCACGGCATTCATCAGGACGTCGACCCGGAACATGCGGGCGTATTTGTGGAGGCAGTGCACCGGTTGTCGGCGCCATACCACCGTTAAGGAGTGAATATGGATTTGTCATCGCTACGCACCCAGCAGCTCAGCCTGGCGGCATCGGTTGAACGAGGCGATCGGCTGGATCAGGATCCGCCGACGCTGATCGGCGGAGCGGATGTTGGATTTGAGCAAGAGGGAGAGGTGACCCGGGCGGCGATGGTGCTGCTGAGCTATCCGTCCCTGGAGCTGGTGGAGTATCAGGTCGCGCGCGTCGCGACCACGATGCCCTATATCCCCGGCTTCCTCTCCTTTCGCGAAACCCCCGCGCTGCTGGCGGCCTGGGAGCAGCTTTCGCAGAAGCCAAATCTCTTATTTGTTGATGGCCACGGTATTTCCCACCCGCGCCGCCTCGGCGTCGCCAGCCATTTTGGTCTGCTGGTGGATGTGCCGACCATCGGCGTGGCGAAAAAACGGCTGTGCGGTAAGTTCGAGCCGCTGGGCGATGAGCCCGGCGCGCTGGCGCCGTTGTTAGATAAAGGCGAGCAGCTGGCGTGGGTTTTGCGCAGTAAAACGCGCTGTAATCCCCTGTTTGTGAGTACCGGGCACCGCGTGGGCCTGGATAGCGCGCTGATGTGGGTGGAGCGCTGCCTGAAAGGCTACCGCCTGCCTGAACCGACGCGCTGGGCTGATGCCGTGGCGTCCCGGCGTCCGGCGTTTGTGCGTTGGCAAGCAAATCACGACTGATTCAGGTACACTGCGGCTAATTTCTGACTTCGAGATTTCATCATGTTACAAAACCCGATTCATCTGCGTCTGGAGAAGCTGGAAAGCTGGCAGCACGTGACCTTTATGGCCTGCCTGTGCGAGCGGATGTACCCCAACTACGCCATGTTCTGTCAGCAAACTGAGTTCGCCGATGGCCAGCTTTATCGCCGTATTCTCGATCTGATCTGGGAAACGCTGACGGTAAAAGATGCGAAGGTGAATTTCGACAGCCAGCTGGAAAAGCTGGAAGAGGCGATTCCGGCCGCTGATGATTACGACCTGTACGGCGTCTATCCGGCCATTGATGCATGCGTGGCCTTGAGTGAGCTGATTCATTCGCGGCTGAGCGGCGAAACGCTCGAACATGCTATTGAAGTCAGCAAGAGCTCGATCACCACCGTTGCGATGCTGGAAATGACCCAGGCTGGTCGCGAAATGACCGACGAAGAGCTCAAGGAAAACCCGGCTGTCGAACAAGAATGGGATATTCAGTGGGAGATTTTCCGTCTTCTGGCCGACTGTGAAGAACGCGATATTGAACTGATCAAAGGGCTGCGTGCAGACCTTCGCGAGGCCGGTGAGAGCAATATTGGTATAAATTTTCAGCAATGAGACCAGAAAACGTGATTTACCGCCTGAATTGTAGCGTCTGAAGGCTTCCATTCCGCCCCCCGTCTGGTCTACATTTGGGGGGCGAAAAAACGTGGCTATCGGTGCGTGTATGCAGGAGAGTGCTTTTCAGGCATTTCCGTCGCACTCGATGCTTAGCAAGCGATAAACACATTGTAAGGATAACTTATGAACAAGACTCAACTGATTGATGTAATTGCGGACAAAGCTGACCTGTCCAAAGCACAGGCGAAAGCTGCCCTGGAATCTACCCTGGCTGCAATTACCGAGTCTCTGAAAGAAGGTGATGCTGTTCAACTGGTTGGTTTCGGTACCTTCAAAGTGAACCACCGCGCTGAGCGTACTGGCCGCAACCCGCAGACCGGTAATGAAATCAAAATCGCCGCAGCAAACGTACCGGCATTTGTTTCTGGTAAAGCTCTGAAAGACGCAGTTAAGTAAGACCGCGTGGCAGTGTACAGTTTTATCGAAGGGGCTTGTCGGCCCCTTTTGTCTACCTGGCGCCGCACGCTGGCGCTGGTAGGCGTATTGCTGCTCACTGCCTGCAGCCATGATTCCTCTCTCCCGCCGTTTACCGCCAGCGGATATGCGGATAACCAGGGGGCGATGCGTATCTGGCGCAAAGATTCTAACGGCGAGGTCCATCTCCTTGCCGCCTTCAGTCCATGGCGTCATGGTAATACTTCGACCAGCGAGTACCGCTGGCAGGATGGCCAGCTCGCGCTGATTGAACTCAACGTCTACGGTAAACCGCCGGAACATATTCGCGCCCGGTTTGATGCGCAGGGCGAACTCAGCTTTATGCAGCGTGAAATCGATGGGCAGAAGCAGCAGCTTTCCAGCGATCAGGTCGCGCTATACCGCTATCGCGCTGAGCAAATACGCCAGACCAGCGACGCTCTGCGTCAGGGACGCGTTATGCTGCGCCAGGGGCGCTGGCATGCCAACAGGACGGTGACCACCTGTGAAGGTCAGACCGTGAAGCCTGACCTCGATACGCAGGCGCTGGCGCATATTGAGCGACGCCAGAATCACTCATCCATTGAGGTCAGCGTGGCGTGGCTGGAAGCGCCTGAAGGCTCTCAGCTGCTGCTGGTGGCAAACGAAGATTTCTGCACCTGGCAGCCGACCGAAAAAAGCTTCTGAGCCTTACCAGTGGCTCATCTCCATATGACCGCGGCCTCCGCCGCAGCTCCCTGGTCCCATACCCACACCGCGAGAAATACCCGCCTGCGCTAACGCGAGATCGAACTTCACCCGCTGCTGGGCCAGCTGTTGACCGAGAACCTCCATCTCCTGGGCAATGGATTCGACTTTCGCGCTGTCAGGCTTATCCGCGGTTAACAGCGCATGGTATTCGTAGCGTTTTGATTGAAGCTGCTGACGCAAAACGCGGGTTTGTTCATAGAAATCGTTATGCAGTTTCCGGGCAGTGGCCTGCTGATCGGCGGTGAGCTGGCTGTAGCCCTGGGGGCCCATTCCGCTGCCGTTATTCCAGTGGTGCCTTGCCCAGGCTGAACTGCTGCCGAAAGTCAGCGCGGCGAGGGCAATCAGCGTCAGCGTCATTTTTTTGTTCCGTTTCATAGTTTATTCTCCTGGCTTATGGTTTCTCAATGATTTGCATCTTCTGTGCCAGAATGGAAAGGCCGCAGGATATCGGGCATTGAGCGCCTTCCAGCCAGACGAGAGCGAGTAAAAATGACTCGCGGTCAAGGAGGCTGCGGGTCATTTTTACTCGATCGCCTTCCCGGTTTGCGCATGAGAAGCGGTTAGACGGGACGGAAAAATGGCATGATTTCTGCTGAGCGATACGGTGTCTGAGGAAAGGGAGTTGTCATGAACGCGATGCGGTTGTCTAAGGATTCCGTCGCCGTCTGGCTGAGCTGGTTATTAACCGGCCTTATCTTGCTGCTGGTGTGCCTGTTCTCTGCGTTAATCGTGCGTGATTATGGCCGTGAAAATGAAGCCGCGCGCCAGACTATCCAGGAAAAGGGCAGCGTGCTGATTCGCGCCCTTGAGTCCGGCGCCCGGGTGGGCATGGGAATGCGTATGCATCATTCCCAACTGCAGGCGTTGCTGGAGGAGATGGCCTGGCAGCCAGGCGTGCTGTGGTTCGCTGTGACGGATGAGAGCGGTAAAATCATTGCCCATAGCGACCCGCAGCGGGTTGGTGAGTCGCTCTACCCTGCCAGCACTCTGCGTGAGCTGAATATTGGGAGCGAGGAGCGCTGGCGCCGGCTCGAAAAACCGGAACCGGCGCTGGAGATTTATCGTCAGTTTCGCCCGCTTAACGGCGGCGGGCATCATATACGCATGATGATGCGTCGCGAAGCTGCCGGGCTGCGTACCCAGGCTCCCCAGGTTATTTTTATTGCTTTTGATACCCGCGAGCTGGATGCCGACCATGCCCGTAGCCTGCGTAATATGGTTATCATGCTCTGCGCGGCGGGCGTAGTGATGGCGGCAACGTTGCTGGCGCAGTTCTGGTTCCGCCGCTATCAACGTTCGCGCAAGCAGCTGCAGGAGGCGACGGCGCGTAAAGAAAAGCTGGTGGCGCTTGGTCATCTGGCCGCGGGCGTCGCCCATGAGATCCGCAACCCGCTGTCATCTATAAAAGGGCTGGCAAAGTATTTTGCCGAGCGAACCCCAGCCGATGGCGAAGCGCATCAGCTGGCCCAGGTGATGGCGAAAGAAGCCGATCGCCTGAACAGGGTCGTCAGCGAGCTGCTGGAACTGGTGCGTCCGGCGCATTTAACGTATCAATCGGTTGATTTGAATGACGTGATTACGCACTCGCTTCAGCTAATTAGCCAGGATGCCGTCAGCCGGGCAATAACGCTCGCGTTCACCGCGCAGCCCGCGCTATGCCGCATTCAGGCCGATCCGGATCGTTTGAAACAGGTGCTGCTGAACCTTTATCTCAATGCCGTCCACGCTATTGGCCGCGATGGCGTGATTACGGTGGCGGTGAGGGAATGCGGCGACGGGCGAGTAAAGGTGAGCGTTGCGGACAGCGGCAAGGGGATGACGGCGGAACAGCTACAGGCCATTTTTACTCCGTACTTCACGACCAAGGCCGACGGCACCGGACTGGGCCTGGCGGTGGTGCAGAACATTGTCGAGCAGCACGGTGGAACGATTCACGCCGAGAGCGCCCCCGGCGAAGGCGCGCTATTTACTCTCTATTTGCCGGTCAACGGGCAACAAAAGGATGAACAAGGATGAGTGGCGAGCAGATCGATATTCTGGTGGTGGACGATGATATCAGCCACTGCACTATCTTACAGGCGCTGTTGCGGGGCTGGGGATACCGGGTTGCGCTGGCCTACAACGGTGTACAGGCGCTGGAACAGGTGCGCCAGACGGTGTTTGATCTGGTGCTTTGCGATATCCGCATGGCCGAGATGGACGGCATCGAAACGCTGAAAGAGATCAAAACCTGGAATCCGTCGATTCCGGTATTGATCATGACCGCATACTCCAGCGTCGATACCGCCGTGGAGGCGCTGAAATCCGGTGCGCTGGACTACCTTATCAAGCCGCTGGACTTTGACAAGCTGCAGCAGACGCTGTCTGAGGCGTTGGCCCATACGCGGCTGAGCGAGTCACCCGTCGCGGGTAGCCCCCCCGCGGCCCAGTTTGGCATGGTGGGCGATAGCCCGGCGATGCGGGCGCTGCTGAATAATATTGCCCTGGTTGCCCCCTCCGATGCGACGGTATTAATTCACGGCGAGTCGGGCACCGGGAAAGAGCTGGTCGCGGGGGGGCTGCACGCCAGCAGCGCCCGCAGCCGCAGGCCGCTGGTGATCCTCAACTGTGCCGCACTCAACGAGTCGTTGCTGGAGTCGGAGCTGTTTGGTCACGAGAAAGGCGCCTTTACCGGCGCGGACAAACGGCGAGAAGGGCGTTTTGTTGAAGCGGACGGCGGTACGCTCTTTCTCGATGAGATTGGCGATATTTCACCGCTGATGCAGGTGCGCCTGCTGCGGGCGATTCAGGAGCGTGAAGTGCAGCGCGTGGGCAGCAATCAGACCCTTTCGGTCGATGTGCGGCTAATTGCCGCCACCCACCGGGATTTAGCTGAAGAGGTCAGCGCCGGACGTTTTCGTCAGGATCTCTACTATCGCCTGAACGTCGTGACTATCGATATGCCGCCGCTGCGTCAGCGCAAGGAAGATATCCCTCAGCTGGCGCGCTATTTCCTGCAGCGTTATGCCGAGCGTAACCGCAAAGCGGTGCAGGGGTTTACGCCGCAGGCGATGGACTTACTGATTCACTACGCATGGCCGGGGAATATTCGCGAACTGGAAAATGCGGTAGAGCGGGCGGTGGTCCTGCTGACCGGAGAGTATATCTCGGAACGCGAGCTGCCGCTGGCGATTGCCGGTACGTCGGTTTCGGACGCGCCGCACGGTGAGGATATTATTCAGCCGCTGGTGGAAGTCGAGAAAGAAGCGATCCTGGTGGCGCTCGAAAAAACGGGCGGCAACAAAACTGAAGCCGCCCGTCAGCTGGGCATTACGCGCAAAACGCTGCTGGCAAAGCTCAGCCGTTAGCTGTTTTGCTCACGTTCAATAGCGCGCCAGCCGATGTCGTTACGGCTAAAGCTGCCGTCCCAGCGGATATCGCTCATCAGGGCGTAAGCGCGCTTTTGCGCTTCAGCGACGCTGTGACCCAGCGCGGTAGCGCAGAGCACCCGGCCGCCGCTGGTCAGCACGCGATCGTCATCAGCGAGTCTGGTACCGGCGTGGAAGACCTTGCCGTCAGCCGCTTCTTCCAGAGGCAGGCCGTGGATCTCATCACCGGTGCTGTAGTTGCCCGGATAGCCACCGGCGGCGATCACCACGCCCAGCGAGGCGCGTTCGTCCCACTCGGAGGTTTTCTCATTCAGCTTGCCGTCGCAGGCGGCGAGGCACAGATCTACCAGATCCGATTTCATGCGCAGCATGATCGGCTGGGTTTCCGGATCGCCAAAGCGGCAGTTGAACTCGATAACCTTCGGGTTTCCCTGTTTATCGATCATCAGGCCCGCATAGAGGAAACCGGTGTAGGTGTTCCCTTCCGCTGCCATACCTTTTACGGTTGGCCAGATAATGCGTTCCATGGTGCGCTGGTGAACCTCATCGGTTACCACCGGCGCCGGTGAGTAAGCGCCCATACCGCCCGTGTTCGGGCCGGTATCGCCATTGCCCACGCGTTTATGATCCTGGCTGGTGGCCATCGGCAGGACGTGCTCGCCGTCGACCATCACAATAAAGCTCGCCTCTTCGCCGTCGAGGAACTCTTCAATGACGATGCGGTGTCCGGCGTCGCCAAAGGCGTTACCTGCCAGCATGTCGTGAACGGCGGCTTCCGCTTCTTCCTGCGTCATGGCGACAATCACGCCCTTGCCGGCGGCCAGGCCGTCGGCCTTGATGACGATCGGCGAGCCTTTCTCACGCAGGTACGCCAGCGCGGGCTCGACTTCGGTGAAGTTCTGGTATTCCGCCGTCGGGATGTTATGACGCGCGAGGAAATCTTTGGTGAAGGCTTTGGAGCCTTCAAGCTGCGCCGCGCCTTCCGTTGGGCCGAAGATTTTCAGCCCTGCGGCACGGAACGCATCGACAACGCCAATTACCAGCGGCGCTTCCGGGCCAACGATGGTCAGGTCAATCTTCTCGCTCTGCGCAAAGCTCAGCAGCGCCGGAATATCGGTGACGCCGATAGCCACGTTCTGCAGCGCCGGTTCCAGCGCGGTGCCCGCGTTACCCGGGGCGACAAAAACGGTATCAACCTGCGGTGACTGTGCGGCCTTCCAGGCCAGCGCGTGTTCGCGTCCGCCGTTGCCAATAACTAATACTTTCATCGTCTGCTCCGTGAATTAATGGCGGAAGTGGCGCATGTCGGTGAAGATCATCGCGATGCCGTGCTCATCGGCGGCGGCAATCACCTCTTCGTCGCGAATAGAACCACCGGGCTGAATGACGCAGCTCACGCCAACGGCAGCAGCGGCATCAATACCGTCGCGGAACGGGAAGAAAGCGTCGGACGCCATAGCCGAACCTTTCACTTCCAGACCTTCATCACCGGCTTTAATCCCGGCGATTTTGGCGGAATAAACGCGGCTCATCTGGCCTGCGCCTATCCCGATGGTCATATTCTCTTTGGCGTACACAATGGCGTTGGATTTAACGAATTTCGCCACTTTCCAGCAGAACAGCGCATCGCGCAGCTCCTGCTCGGTCGGCTGGCGTTTGGAAACCACGCGCAGTTCGCCTTCCGTAACCATACCCAGATCGCGATCCTGAACCAGCAGGCCGCCGTTAACGCGTTTGAAGTCCAGACCAGGTACGCGCTGCGTCCACTGACCGCAGGTCAGGACGCGGACATTCTGTTTCGCGGCAGTGATCTTCAGGGCTTCTTCCGTCGCAGACGGTGCGATGATCACTTCAACAAACTGGCGGGAGATGATCGCCTGCGCGGTTTCGGCATCCAGTTCGCGGTTAAAGGCGATAATGCCGCCGAAGGCAGAGGTCGGGTCAGTTTTGTACGCGCGGTCGTAGGCGTCCAGAATAGAGGTGCTTACCGCTACGCCACATGGGTTGGCGTGCTTCACAATAACGCAGGCCGGCTCGCTGAATTCTTTGACGCATTCCAGCGCGGCATCGGTGTCAGCGATGTTGTTATAGGAGAGCGCTTTACCCTGAACCTGCTGTGCAGTGGCGACAGAGGCTTCTTTGACTTCTTCTTCTATATAGAAGGCCGCCTGCTGGTGGCTGTTTTCACCATAGCGCATATCCTGCTTCTTAACGAAGTTCAGATTCAGGGTGCGAGGGAAGCGACCCGCGGCTTCTTTGCTCTCGCCGTGATAGGCCGGAACCATGCTGCCGAAGTAGTTGGCAATCATGCTGTCGTAGGCGGCGGTGTGTTCGAATGCCTTAATGGCGAGGTCGAAGCGGGTGTCGAGGGTCAGGGAGCCTTCGTTGGCATCCATCTCTTTAATAATGGCATCGTAGTCGCTGCTCTTCACCACGATGGCGACGTCTTTATGGTTCTTCGCCGCTGAGCGAACCATGGTTGGGCCGCCGATATCAATGTTTTCTACCGCATCTTCCAGCGAGCAGCCCTCGCGGGCAACGGTTTGAGCAAACGGATACAGGTTAACCACCACCATATCAATAGGCGCGATACCGTGTTGTTCCATAATACCGTCATCCTGGCCGCGGCGACCGAGAATACCGCCGTGAACTTTCGGATGCAGGGTCTTCACGCGTCCGTCCATCATTTCCGGGAAACCGGTGTAGTCAGAGACTTCGGTAACCGGCAGACCTTTCTCAGCCAGCAGGCGTGCGGTACCACCCGTAGACAGTAGCTCGACACCACGAGCGGAAAGCGCCTGCGCGAATTCGACGATACCGGCCTTGTCAGAAACACTGAGCAGGGCGCGGCGGACTGGACGACGTTGTTGCATGGTATTAAATCCCCAGGATTTGAATATTACAGAGAGCGTTAGGTGAATTTTTGTCTAAAAACTCACCTAACGCACCCAACCGGGCATCCTTGTTATAGCGCGGCATTGTAACGAAAACGTTTGCGCAACGCTCGCGAATTTTTATCTTTCTCTTTTTAGCCCAGGATCGCGCCCTATAGAGAGAAGAGAGCGGGCCTTTATAAGAGGGTATCGACCGCCACCTGTGGATAATTCTGTGCGTAACAGGGTATAAAGCGGGGTTTTGCTGGGGAATGCAGCAGTCAGTCATTTTTCTGCAATTTTACTATTGCGGATGCTCGGGAACTCCCTATAATGCGCCTCCATCGACACGGCAGATGTGAATCACTTCACAAACAACCCGGTCGGTTGAAGAGAAAAAATCCTGAAATAACGGGTTGACTCTGAAAGAGGAAAGCGTAATATACGCCACCTCGCAA
>NZ_CAXSXW010000024.1:0-42141 GCF_964241505.1 Klebsiella sp. Q11 | reverse complement strand
GTGAAACGCCGTAGCGCCGATGGTAGTGTGGGGTCTCCCCATGTGAGAGTAGGGAACTGCCAGGCATCAAATTAAGTGTGCTGATATGGCTCAGTTGGTAGAGCGCACCCTTGGTAAGGGTGAGGTCCCCAGTTCGACTCTGGGTATCAGCACCAGTTTTTAGGTTAAAGTTCGGCGATTTGAAAAGAATTTGCCTGGCAACGATAGCGCGGTGGTCCCACCTGACCCCATGCCGAACTCAGAAGTGAAACGCCGTAGCGCCGATGGTAGTGTGGGGTCTCCCCATGTGAGAGTAGGGCATTGCCAGGCATCAAATAAGTGAAAAGCCCATCCGTCAGGATGGGCTTTTTGCGTTTGTGCTGCTGCGAAAATATCCATTTATACCAGACCTGGCAATGACAATTTGCCCATTTGATCTTATCTAAAGGATCGTTTCCCGAGCTTCAGCTGCCGGTATTGCAGTTTAAGCATTGTGGAGCTTACCTTCGGGAAAAGCGGTGCCGGAGCTCGCTCCGGCACCTGTCATGGCAGAGAAAAGAAAGGAATTAACGAGTCAACGCCACGATGCCGAGCGTCAGGCCAGCAACGGCAGCTGCGCCCCCGGCAATCGCGCCGGCGGTTTCCCAGTTATCCTGGGTCGTTCCTTTCATACAGGTATTGGTGTGCACTAATCTGCCTTCAGAATCATAGACCGGTACACACGGAGAGTCATGTGCACAGCCGGCGAGTAGCGTTGCCAGCAATGCCACTAGAATAACTTTAGTCATGATATTACCTCTAAATAATCCGCTTCGCTGTATTGGAGAACCCGTACCTGCGCGGAACGGTTTATTTTATCATCAGCAATATGGGGTGCCGCTAGAGTAAATAATCTCAATTTATGAGTAACGTAAATATCATGAAGAAAACCAGAGAACTATGGGGAAATAATGTGTATTGGGTACCGCGGCAATAAATATATTTAATATCATCAGGATAGTTATCGAAACGCAGACGAAAAAAAGGCACCTGAAAGGTGCCTTTAGAAAAACATATTTACTCTGCGTGTTTCGTAAAGCGGCGTCTTACCACGACGAAGAAGACAGGAACAAAGAAGATCGCCAGTAATGTTGCCGTCAGCATTCCGCCCATAACGCCGGTACCGACCGCGTTTTGGGCGCCGCTGCCGGCTCCATGGCTAATAACCAGAGGCAGAACCCCGAGGATAAAGGCCAGCGAAGTCATCAGGATAGGGCGTAAACGCATACGCGATGCTTCAAGTGTGGCTTCGATAATTCCTTTGCCTTCTTTATCCATCAGGTCTTTCGCAAACTCCACGATAAGAATCGCGTTTTTCGCAGAGAGGCCGATAGTTGTTAATAAGCCCACCTGGAAATAAACGTCATTATTAAGCCCGCGTAACGACGCCGCCAGTAATGCACCAACTACCCCTAATGGAACGACGAGCATGACGGAGAAGGGAATAGACCAACTTTCATAAAGCGCCGCAAGACACAGAAAGACAACAATAAGCGAAATGGCGTAGAGCGCGGGCGCCTGGTTACCGGATAAACGTTCTTGATAGGACATTCCCGTCCAGTCGTAACCAATACCGGCAGGAAGCTTGCTGGCTAACTGCTCCATTAAAATCATCGCATCGCCGGTACTTTTCCCCGGAGCAGCTTCACCCAAAACTTCCATAGAGGGTAAGCCATTATAGCGCTCCAGGCGCGGTGAACCATAAACCCAGCGTGAGGTGACAAAGGCGGAGAACGGAACCATTTCGCCATTCGCGCTGCGGACGTACATATTATTGATATCGCTCGGCAGCATACGGAATTTTGCATCGGCCTGAACGTAGACTTTTTTCACTCGTCCATGGTCAATAAAGTCGTTGACGTAGTAACCCCCTAGCGCCGCGGAAATGGTTTCATTGATATCGGATAGCGAAATCCCCAGAGCCTGAGCTTTCTCCTGATCAACATCCAGCTTAAATTGCGGCGTGTCTTCGAGCCCGTTGGGGCGAACGCGTACCAGCTGGTCGGGATGCTCTCTCACCATACCCAGAAGTTGATTACGGGCCAGGGTTAACGCGCTATGGCCAAGGTTACCCTGATCGATAAGCTCAAAGTCAAAACCGGTCGCCGTACCCAGTTCGATAATTGCCGGCAGATTGAAAGGAAAGACCATAGCATCTTTAATCTGACTGAAGGCAACGGTCGCACGTTTGATGATTGCCTCAACGCCATTCTCTGCGCCACTGCGTTCTTCCCATGGCTTCAGGCTGACAAACGCCATACCGGAGTTTTGACCCTGACCGCTAAAGCTAAAGCCGTTAACGGTAAAGACGCTTTCAACATTCGCCTTCTCTTTATGCAGATAGTAATCGGTAACCGTATCAAGAACCTTTTGCGTGCGTTCCTGCGTTGCGCCTGAAGGAAGCTGGATCATGGTCATAAATACCCCCTGATCCTCATCCGGCAAGAAGGAGGTGGGCAGGCGCATAAACAGGACGGCCATACCCACAACGATCAGCAGATAGATGATCAGGTAGCGTCCGGTACAGCGCAGGATCCCGCTAACGCTGTTAGTGTAGTGGTTCACGCTACGATCGAATTTCGCGTTAAACCAGCCAAAAAATCCTTTTTTCTCATGATGATCGGCTGATGCGGGTTTCAGTAATGTGGCACAAAGCGCGGGGGTCAGGATCAGCGCGACCAGGACGGACAGCGCCATGGCGGAGACGATGGTGATAGAAAATTGCCGATAGATCGCCCCCGTAGAGCCGCCAAAGAAGGCCATCGGGACAAACACTGCCGATAGCACCATGGCAATGCCGACCAGCGCCCCCTGAATTTGCGACATTGATTTTTCCGTCGCTTCTTTGGGGGGAAGCTTCTCTTCTACCATGACGCGTTCGACGTTTTCCACCACCACGATAGCATCGTCGACCAGAAGGCCTATTGCCAGCACCATACCAAACATCGTTAGCGTATTGATGGAGTAACCGAACATTGCCAGTACGGCAAAGGTCCCGAGCAGGACGACCGGAACCGCAATGGTGGGGATCAGCGTGGCCCGGATATTCTGTAAGAACAGATACATCACCAGAAAGACGAGGATAATCGCTTCAAACAGCGTCTTCACAACCTCATGAATAGAGATTTTCACAAACGGCGTAGTGTCGTAGGGATAGACGACCTTCATCCCCTGCGGGAAGTACGGCTGCAGTTCGGCAAGCTTCGCTTTAATCGCTGCGGCGGTATCGAGGGCATTGGCGCCGGTAGCGAGCTTAATTCCCAGTCCTGAAGCCGGTTTTCCATTGATTTTTGCGACAACGTTGTAGTTTTCACCTCCCAGCTCAATACGTGCCACATCTTTCAGGTGCACCACTGAGCCATCCGCGTTCACGCGCAAAGTCACTTTGCCAAACTCTGCCGGATCCTTCAGTCGCGTCTGAGCAATAATGGATGCATTTAGCTGCTGGCCTTTAAGGGCCGGCGTACCGCCAAGCTGGCCTGCTGCAATCTGATCGTTCTGTACCTGCAGTTGGTTAATGACGTCGACAGGCGTGAGGTTGTACTTATTCAGGAGATTACCGTCCAGCCAGACGCGCATGGCATACTGCGCGCCGAAGAGCTGTACATCGCCGACGCCGTTAAGGCGGCTGATGGTATCTTTGACGTTCGATGCAACGTAGTCGGATATATCATCCTGAGTGGTGCTCGTGTTATCGGAGATGAATCCGGCAACCATCAGGAAACTACTGCTTGATTTCTCTACGCTAATCCCCTGCTGCTGTACTTCCTGAGGAAGAAGCGGCGTCGCCAGCTGCAGTTTATTCTGCACCTGAACTTGCGCAATATCCGGATCCGTACCTGATTTAAAGGTCAGGGTGATGGTAACGCCGCCTGCGGAATCGCTGGTTGAGGACATGTACATCAGATTATCGATACCGTTCATGTTCTGTTCGATAACCTGAGTCACCGTATCCTGAACGGTTTGTGCGTCCGCACCTGGATAGGTTGCGGAGATGGCCACCGCTGGCGGCGCGATAGTCGGGTATTGTGCAATCGGTAGCTGCATAATTGCGAGGCCACCGGCAATCATCATGATGATCGCCAGCACCCAGGCGAAGACCGGTCGATGGATAAAAAACTTAGACATAGGGATTCGTACCTTATTGCGCGACGGACGTCGCGGTATCCTCTTCGGCCTTCACGGTGACGCCGGGACGTACTTTCTGCAGACCGCTGACGATAACCTTTTCACCGGCTTTCAGACCGCTCGTGATTAACCACTTATCGCCAATCGCCTGTGAGGCTGTGACGGCTCGTGTTTCCACCTGGTTTTTATCATTAACGAGCATCACGCTGGCATCGCCGCGCGGCGTTCGGGTGACTCCCTGCTGAGGAACGAGAATGGCATCCGGTGAAACGCCCTCATCAATACGGGCGCGAACAAACATCCCTGGCAGCAGAGCGTGCTGTGGGTTGGGGAAGATGGCGCGAAGCGTAATAGAGCCGGTGCTCTCATCTACCGTGACGTCAGAGAACTGCAGCGTGCCCTGAAGCGCATAAGGTTTTCCGTTTTCCATAATCAACTGCACGCTTTTGGTGTCACTGCCGTGCTGCAGGCTTTCCTGTTTCAGGCGCATGAAATCATTACTGGATTCAGTGACATCCACATAAATGGGATCGAGCTGCTGTACCGTCGCCATCGCGTCAGCCTGACCATTTGTCACCAGGGCACCTTCGGTCACGCTGGATTTGCCGATGCGGCCGCTGATTGGCGACGTCACTTTTGTGTACGCCAGGTTAATACGCGCGCTTTCCACGGCTGCCTTTGCGGCAATAACATCGGCATCGGCCTGGCGCGCGGTCGCCACCGCCTGATCGTATTCTTGCTGGCTGATATATTTTGTGCCGAGAAGAGGCGCGTAGCGTTTTACCGTTAAGTGGGCGATAGCCGCCGCGGCTTCTGCTTTCGCTTCATCACCTTTTGTGCTGTTGTAAGCCGCCTGATAGGTCGCCGGATCGATTTGATAAAGAGACTGTCCAGCGGTGACATCGCTACCTTCGACAAAGTTACGGTGCAGGATAATCCCGCTGACCTGCGGGCGGACTTCCGCGACGCGGTAGGCAGATGTGCGGCCAGGTAGCTCCGTGGTGACGGACAGCGGCGCGCTGTGTACGACATAAACGGAGACCTGAGGTATCTGCGCATGCGGTTGCCGATCGCCTGAATTATCGCAACCGCTGAGCAGGATGGCCGGGATGATAAGGCTGGATAAAAGTGTAACCCTGACATGAGGTGTCATTGCTGTTCCTTATAGATTATGAGCCAGGCATGGCCACGAATCTGTGCAAGAAATAATGAATTAAAATGCGGTTTGTTATCCTACAAATAAAAAACGATGGATGTAAGACATAGTTATTTTTTAGCCATCAGCAAGGCACGTAAAAACAAAATATCAGGAATAATGTTTTTAGAATGATCTTAAATTAAAATTTGCTTACATTGATATTTAATATATGAATGCATTTATCTTGATTATTCTTGTGGTGTATTTATTGGAGAGCGTTTGAGATTTAACTCATCTGTATTTTTGCTAAACAATATTGATTGTCAGATGTTAGGTTTATAGGTATCCAGCGATTTCCCCACACTCTCAATCTGGCGTTGAGTGGAGCACCGTATGCCCAGAAGAACGAAAGAAGATGCGTTAAAGACGCGGCAGCTTCTGATTGAGTCTGCCATTCAGCAGTTTGCCTTACGTGGCGTGACCAGCACGACCTTAGCCGATATCGCTGATGCTGCTGGCGTGACGCGCGGAGCTGTGTACTGGCACTTTGCAAGCAAAGCTGAGCTATTTAATGAAATGTGGCAACAGCAGCTGCCGCTACGCGACCTGCTTCAGCATGAATTTAACCTTAAAGACGATCAGGATCCGCTTAGCACGCTACGAGAGAAATTTATTATTGGCTTACAATATATCGCCAATAATCCCCGTCAACGTGCCTTAATGCAAATTCTGTATCAGAAGTGTGAGTTTTCCAGCGACATGATGCCGGAAGCTGAGATTCGCAAGAGAATTGGTTTTAGCTATCCGATTATTCGCAGCATTTTGCAGCTCTGTATTCGTAACGGATTATTGCCAGCGGAAACCAATGTTGAAATTTCATTAATTGTATTACACAGCGCATTTACCGGTATTATTAAAAACTGGCTGGTAGAGCCCGGGCAATTCGATCTGTATCGCCAGGCACCCGCCCTGGTTGATAATATTATGTCGATCCTTTGCGGGGCTAACGGGCGGCAGACGATAGCCAGCCATTAAAATTCATGCAATAAAAAAGGCGCTTCCCCATGCCGAAGAGCGCCTTTTATATCAAACACTTAACTGATTAGTATCAGTTCATGCCGTATTTTTTCAATTTTTTACGCAGAGTACCACGGTTGATGCCCATCATCAGGGCAGCACGGGTCTGGTTACCGCGGGTGTATTGCATCACCATGTCCAACAGGGGCTGTTCTACTTCAGCCAGTACCAGCTCATACAGGTCATTAACATCCTGACCGTTCAGTTGAGCAAAATAGTTCTTCAGTGCCTGTTTAACCGAGTCACGCAGGGGCTTTTGAGTTACCTGATCCTGAGAGTTAACGGTAGAAACGGTCAGTACGTCAGAATTTACGCGTTGTTCGAACATAGTTCTGTCAGCTCTTTATTTCTATTACGCAAAATTTTCGAAGTATGCCTCCAACGCCTCCAGCTGTTCGCTGGAATCTTCTATGGCGTTGAATGTGCGCCGAAACTGGTCATCTGGAGCGTGTTCCTGCAGATACCAGGATACGTGTTTGCGTGCGATTCGGTACCCTTTTGCCTGGCCATAAAAGCCATGCAGTTCCCGAACGTGTGCACAAAGCAAGCGCTTAACCTCTGCCAACGGCAGCGGCGGCAGCAGCTCTCCAGTGTCCAGATAGTGCTGGATTTCCCGAAAGATCCAGGGTCTTCCCTGAGCTGCACGGCCTATCATAAGGGCATCTGCCCCCGTATAGTCGAGCACAGCTCTGGCTTTAAGCGGGTCAGTAATGTCACCATTCGCGATAACCGGAATGGAAACTTTCTGCTTAACTGCCCGAATACTGTCGTACTCAGCATCTCCGTTAAACAAACAGGCGCGCGTGCGTCCGTGAATAGTCAGAGCCTGAATGCCACATTCTTCAGCCAGTTGGGCAATTTCTACACAGTTACGGTGTTCCGGTTCCCAACCGGTGCGAATCTTGAGAGTTACGGGAACGTCCACTGCTTTGACGACCGCCGTCAGGATAGACTTCACCTGCTCGGGGTACTGCAAGAGGGCTGAACCTGCAAGCTTACGATTCACTTTTTTAGCCGGGCACCCCATATTGATATCAATAATTTGGGCGCCGCTTTCCACGTTAATACGGGCGGCTGCAGCCATCTCTTCCGGTACGCTACCGGCGATTTGCACGGTACGAATACCGGGCTCATCAACGTGCACCATCCGTAAGCGTGACTTGTCGCTCTCCCAAACCTGCGGGTTGGAGGACATCATCTCGGATACGGTCAATCCTGCTCCCATCTCGTAGCACAACGTGCGGAATGGTCTGTCAGTAATGCCAGCCATAGGCGCTGCGATGAGTCGATTCCTGAGCTGGTAGTGTCCGATGCGCATGAGTTAAGAAATGACCATACTGTGACTGCAAGGCGGCGTATATTACGCATTTTTTGCACGAGATGAAAGGCCAAACTTTGAGCAATCCTCTGCGGTGGATCAAAGAATCGCCTTGCAGGTCAGTGTGCATGAATAATTAGCTATATAAATCATTGCATTAAAAACATGTGATGAATTTATCTACACATATAATTTTGTCTAACTTCTCATTTTTTCTTCCCGACACAGGGAACGGGCAAGATAATCTGCTGAAGAAATCAGCAAATTACCTTGGCTTTATGTGAGTTGGCTCTCATTTCAGAACATGATCGTGAAGCACAGCTGATGTTTATTCTATGACCACGCGACCATTCAGCGGCTGTATCGGACGATTGTTATCGTGATGCATAGCGTGGCTAAATTTTGCCAGCTGCGCTGATGAAAGTGTCAGGGGATGTTTAAGCACAATCCAGGTTACCCCCTCGGAGCAAGGCGGCGTGGTCAGGGAGCCGCTGAAACGCCAGTATGTCTTGTCTGCGGGAAGAAGGGCGTTGAGATCCATTTGGGTGACGATTTTAGCCGTCTGATCGGCTTTCTCGGGCATGGTGGCCCACAGTTTGTTCAGTTCGCTATTTTCCGCGCCCTGGTCGAACATCACCGCCACGACGGCAACGGCGCCTTGAGCGCTTTTATGTACCAGATGCATCTCCATCGCATAGTGCTTACCGTGAACGGTGTTTTCGCTCGGGGCATGAAAATGGAACTGCTGAAGGGTAAATGGCGTACCGTCAATCGTAACGGTATCCGCTGTTGTGGTCTTTAACCCCGCCTGGATAGTGTGACCATTGTTGATGAGCGTAATGGGGCCATCGATGTAGTGCGTATCCAGCGGTGAAAGGTGTGTCTTAAACGTGGTATCGATGTTGATAGGGGATTGATTCATGCCATTTTGACAGGTTTTGTACTCCTCATTGAGCGCCCCCCAGTGTTCCGGCGAACCTTCGCCTTCATAGCTCCAGTGGGAAGCGAAAACCGTAACGGGCATCATGCTTAACGCCAGTAATGCCGCCTTGCCTAAAGTTGTTTTCATATCATTCGTCCAATGAATAAATTTATGATTTTATTGGTAACTACAATACGTTACCGCATCATCTTATTCTCATTGAGCGAATGATTTTGTACAGAAAACGCGAAAAGCGGTGGCCTGCGATGAGGCCACAGGGAGATTATTTTTTATAACCGGTGATCCGGCACCACTCCTCTTTCTCCACGACGGGATCGAGGCTAAAGAGATCGGCGTACGCTTCACAAACGCTTTCCGCCTGGCTGGCAAGGATGCCGGAAAGCCCCAGCAGACCGCCTGTAACCGGCAGCACGCTGATAAGCGGAGCCAGTTCGCGTAATGGGCCTGCCAGAATGTTTGCGACCACCACATCGGCTTTCATCGCCTCTGGCTGATCTTTAGGCAGATAGAGTTCCAGGCGTTCAGAAACCCCGTTACGCTCGGCATTATCGCGGCTGGCCTGAATGGCCTGCGGGTCGATATCAATACCGATAGCTTTCGCGGCGCCCAGCTTTAATGCCGCAATGGCCAGAATGCCTGAGCCGCAGCCAAAATCGATAATCGTTTTGCCCGCGAGATCGAGGCCATCCAGCCACTGCAGGCACATTGCCGTGGTGGGATGTGTACCGGTACCAAACGCCAGGCCCGGGTCGAGCATCACGTTAACGGCGTTTTCATCCGGCACATCGCGCCAGCTCGGGCAGATCCACAGGCGTTTACCGAAGCACATAGGGTGGAAGTTATCCATCCATTCGCGCTCCCAGTCCTTGTCTTCCAGTTGTTCGATTTTATGCACGAAACCGGCGCCCAGCAGCGGATTCTGCTCCAGCATCGCAATCACTTCTTTCATATCGGTCTCGGCGTCAAACAGGCCGATAACGTCAGTATCGCCCCACAGACGGGTTTCGCCCGGCAGAGGTTCGAATACCGGCGTGTCGTGCGTATCCTGGAAAGTAATGGAAACGGAACCCGCTTCCATTAACGCATCGCTCAGCTCTTCCGCGTTCGCGCCGGTAGTGTTCAGTTTCAGTTGGATCCATGGCATGGCAAAACTCTTTATTTATCAGTAGTCAATACGGCGGCTTGCGGGGCGGAGGTACCGAACCGGTTTCCGACCAGGAAAGCCAATAAGCTTAACAGCAACGCGGGCACTATCGGATGGAAGCCCAGGTACTGCAGATTAAAAGTGGCGAGTATGGCATAGAGTACGCCGCCGACGATCATCGCGCTCAACGCCCCTTTCGCGTTCGCGCGTTCCCAGTACAGGCCCAGCACCAGCGGCCATAAGAACACGGCCTCCAGGCCGCCGAACGCCAGCAGGTTGAGCCAGATAATCATCTCAGGCGGACGCCAGGCTGCCAGCAGCAGTAAAGCGCCCAGCAGCAAGGTGATCGTTGCCGACATCCGCTTCAACCGGGCTTCATTTGTTATCTGCTCGGGGCGCAGATTCAGATACAGATCTTTAATGATCGTAGCGGAACTTTGCAGCAGCTGGGCGTTGATCGTCGACATAATGGCGGCCATCGGCGCGGCGAGGAAGATCCCGGCGGCAAAGGGCGGCAAGACTTTCACCATGAGCGTCGGGATGACCAGATCCGGCACCGTCAGATCCGGGATCACCGCCCGGCCTAACGCACCCGCAAGATGCATCCCAAACATCAGGATCGCCACCACGATGGTGCCAATGATAATTCCCCGGTGCACTGCTTTGCTGTCTTTATAGGAGATGCAGCGAACGGCGGTGTGCGGGAGGCCAATCACCCCGAAGCAGACCAGCACCCAGAAGGAGGTCATAAAGGTGGGGGAAAGAATGTCATCAGCCCCCTGCGGGGAAACCAGCTTAGGATCGATGGTTTGCAGGGTTTCTACCGCATTATGTAGCCCGCCCGCCGCATGAACGACGCCAACCAGCAGGACGATAGTGCCGACCAGCATCACCATTCCCTGGAGCGTGTCGTTGAGGACGCTGGCACGAAAACCGCCGAACGCGGTATAGAGCGCGATACTCACGCCAAAAATCAGCAGACCGGTTTCGTAGGGAATACCCGCTGCGGTTTCCAGCAACCGCGCCCCGCCGATGAACTGCACCGTCATTGCCCCGACAAACGCCACCAGAAGGCTCAGGCTCGCGAGCCAGACCAGCAGACGGCTTTGGTAGCGGGCAAAGAGCATATCGTTCAGGGTTACGGCATTATAGCGGCGCGCCAGAATGGCGAATTTCTTACCCAAAATCCCCAAAGAAAGCCAGATCGCCGGAAGTTGGATCATCGCCAGAAGCACCCAGCCGAGGCCATATTTATAGGCCGCGCCGGGGCCGCCTATAAACGAACTGGCGCTGATATAGGTAGCGGTAAGCGTCATGGCTAATACAATGCCGCCCATCGAGCGGCTGCCGAGAAAATATTCGTTCAGGAAGGAACCCGTTGCGCGCTTACGCATTGCATAGATGGAGAGAGCAAACACCACCAGCAGGTAGGCGATAAGCGGCAGTATGACTTCAAGCTGCATCGTCATCCTCCAGAGGAATATCGCGATAGATAACTTTTACCATCGCCCAGCACAGCAGAATAAACACCAGCGGTACCAGCAGGCAGGCCATTTCGAACCAGTGCGGCAGGCCGGTTAGGCCAATACCGACGCCCGGCAGATAGGCGGCAGCCAGCCAAGCCGCAAGATAGAGAAGGGTTAGCCACAGCGCCCAGCGCGCCTCTTTATGGGCCTGAACAAAGCGTTTGTCCATTTTTTGTCCCTTGAGGATAAAGAAAGCGGGGATTGTACCGCATGGAAAAGAGGAGAGGAGAGAAAAAGAAAAAAGGCCGGATTATCCGGCCTTTTGCAGCGATGGCAGAATTACTTCTCCTGCAATCCGAGTTTTTTCTCCAGATAGTGGATATTGGTGCCACCATTCTGGAAATGCTCGTCGTTCATGATGCGAATCTGCAGATCAACGTTGGTTTTGATGCCATCGATAATCAGCTCCTGCAGCGCATTTTTCATGCGGGCAATCGCGACATCACGGTTTTCGCCATAGCAGATCAGCTTACCGATCATTGAGTCATAGTACGGAGGCACGGTGTAGCCCGCGTAGATATGAGACTCCCAGCGCACGCCAAAACCGCCCGGCGCGTGGAAGCGGGTAATTTTACCCGGGCTCGGCAGGAAAGTGTTCGGGTCTTCGGCGTTGATACGGCATTCCACCGCATGGCCTTTAACCACAACTTCTTCCTGCTTGATGGACAGCGGCTGGCCGGCTGCGATGCGCAGCTGCTCTTTAATCAGGTCGACGCCGGTGATCATTTCGGTTACCGGGTGTTCAACCTGAATACGGGTGTTCATTTCGATGAAATAGAACTCGCCGTTTTCGAACAGGAACTCAAAAGTACCCGCGCCGCGATAGCCGATATCGACGCACGCTTTGGAGCAACGCTCGCCGATATAGCGACGCAGTTCCGGCGTAATGCCCGGCGCTGGCGCCTCTTCGACCACTTTCTGGTGACGACGCTGCATGGAGCAGTCGCGCTCAGCCAGATAGATAGCGTTACCCTGACCGTCAGCCAGTACCTGGATCTCGATGTGACGAGGATTCTCCAGGTATTTCTCCATATACACCATGTCGTTGTTAAACGCGGCTTTGGCTTCCGCTTTGGTCATGGAGATGGATTGCGCCAGCTCAGCATCGCTGCGCACAACGCGCATACCGCGACCGCCGCCGCCGCCGGAGGCTTTGATAATCACCGGGTAGCCAATGCGTTTTGCATGGGCGCGGTTAACGTCCATATCTTCGCCCAGCGGCCCATCAGAGCCCGGTACGGTCGGAACACCCGCTTTCTTCATCGCGGTGATCGCAGACACTTTGTCGCCCATCAGGCGGATTGTGTCAGCTTTCGGGCCGATAAAGATAAAGCCGGAACGCTCAACCTGCTCAGCGAAGTTTGCGTTTTCGGACAAAAATCCGTAACCCGGGTGAATAGCCACCGCGCCGGTGATTTCAGCAGCGCTGATAATCGCCGGGATATTGAGGTAGCTTTTTACGGACGGAGCTGGGCCGATACAGACCGTCTCATCCGCTAACAATACGTGTTTTAAATCGCGATCCGCCGTTGAGTGCACAGCAACGGTCTTGATGCCCAGTTCTTTACAGGCACGCAGGATACGCAATGCAATCTCGCCGCGGTTGGCGATAACAATTTTATCCAGCATGTTCGCCTCGTTATTCGATGACGACCAGTGGCTCGTCAAATTCTACCGGTTGACCACTTTCGACCAGAATGGCTTTCACCACGCCGGATTTATCGGCTTCGATCTGGTTCATCATTTTCATGGCTTCAACGATGCACAGGGTATCGCCCGCGTTAACTTTCTGACCGATTTCGATGAAGGCTTTCGCGTCCGGGCTCGGGGTGCGGTAGAAAGTACCAACCATTGGGGAACGTACGATGTGGCCACTGATTTCCGCTGCCGCAGGGGCTTCCATTGCTGGCGTTGCCGCAGAGGCGACTGCGTTAGACAGCGCTGGCTGTTGCTGCATCATCGGTGCGGCGTAAGCCTGTTGCATCACCGGGAAACCTGCGTTTGGCGCGGCACGGCTGATGCGTACAGACTCTTCGCCTTCAGAAATTTCCAGTTCGGAGATGCCTGATTCTTCAACCAGCTCGATCAGTTTTTTAATCTTACGAATATCCATGAGTGGGTTCCGTACTCTTTGTTTAGTGTGATTGTGACAGGCGTGTTAGCACCGTCTGTAAAGCTTATGAATTACTGCTGTTGCAAGACGCCGCGCTTCTTCAGAAGCCGACAGGTTAAGCCTCCGATGCTCGAAAGCAAAAAGCGAAACTTATCGGCCAATATGCGGCTATCTTCTGCCATTCTCGGGTAAAAAACAAAATATACCTTCGATGCGCGATTGTCACCTTTTCGGGACTCAAAAAGCCCGTCAGGAAAACCAAAGTCGCACATTATAACGATTTCGTAGCATTTGGCAGCTAAATACTGGTCTTATCAGGGAAGATTATCAACCGCTATCGTGTAAAGAGTGGCGGTTGATAAAAGAACTGCGGGAAACTGCACATATCCGGAATTAGCGCCACCACTGGCGGAACTTCTTGTATCGCCATGCTAAAAGCAGGATCGCCAGCAGCGCATAAATTAGCGGTTGGGGGGATAAAATCTTCACCGACCACAGGTAGTGAATGGGGGCGAGGATCGCGACAACATAGACGAAGTTATGCAATGTTTGCCAGCGACGACCCAATCTTCGCTGCATCGCTTGCGTTGACGTCGCCGCCAGCGCCAGCAGAATCAGCCAGCTGATTAACCCCAGCGTCAGATAAGGGCGGGTGAGGACTTCTGTACCCAATAGCGCCAGATTGTTAATCCCAAGTTCGAGCAGCGTATAGCTGGTCAAATGCAGCGTAGCCCAGGCAAAGCACCATAAACCAAGTAAGCGCCGGGTGCGTATCAATAACGGCTGTATAGCGTAGCGCGCCAGCGGCGAAACAAGCAAGGTAGCCAGCAGGAATTTAAGAGCCATCCTACCGGTGAAGTGCTGGATATCCTTTGCCGGGTCGGCGCTGAAATACCCCTGATGTCCGGCCCAGAAGAGCCAGACAAAAGGCAAAAATCCGGCCAGATGGAGAAGCACTTTCAGCCAGGTAATCTGCTTTACAGTCAGGCGCACTAGTAATTCTCCCGCAAATTCAGGCCCCGGTAGAGCGATGCTACTTCGTCAGCATAGCCGTTAAAGAGCAGTGTTGGCTGGCGTTTGACGTCGAGTACGCCGCCTGCGCCGATAAAGCGCTCAGTTGCCTGCGACCAGCGGGGGTGATCGACATGCGGATTGACGTTGGCGTAGAAGCCATACTCCTCAGGTCCGGCGAGGTTCCAGGTCGTGGGGGGACGTTCACGCGTCAGTTCGATACTGACGATAGACTTAATCCCTTTGAAACCGTACTTCCAGGGCACGGTGAGTCGGACCGGCGCACCGTTTTGCGGAGGCAGCGCTTTGCCATACACGCCTACGCTGAGCAGCGTCAGAGGATGCATGGCTTCGTCGAGCCGCAGCCCTTCGACATAGGGATACGCCAGCCCGCCGCCGATAAAACGGTCTTTTTGGCCCGGCATCTGCTCAGGCGCATAAAGCGTTTTAAACGCGACGTAGCGCGCATTGCTGGTGGGCTCGACCAGCGATAACAATTTATGCAGCGGGAAGCCGACCCAGGGAATCACCATCGACCAGGCTTCGACGCAGCGCATCCGGTAAATTCGCTCTTCCAGCGGAAATCGGCTGGTCAGGTCGTCATGATCGAGCGTAAGGGGTTTTGCCACTTCGCCGCCAATCGTCAGCGTCCAGGGGTCAGTGCGCAGGCTTCCGGCATTGGCCGCCGGATCGGCTTTATCCAGGCCGAACTCATAAAAGTTGTTGTAGCCTGATACCTTATCTTCCGGCGTGAGCGTGAGAGTGTTTTGCCATTGCGCCGGTTTATCGAACGTCAGCGCTTTACCTGCCGGCGCCGGCGGGCGGTCGTTGCCTTTAAACCAATCCAGCAGGTCAGCTTGCGCGGAGGGTGAGAGGGAAAGGGCGGTGGCGCTAATTCCCAACATTTTCAGGATCTGGCGACGCTGCAGCATAAAAACGGATTCTGCCGTTACGTCGGCTTCCGTCAGTTTTTTGGATTTCATGGCATCCTCCGTCGTGCGTTTTTCTTAGCATGACGGAGGCGGAGCGTTATTGCGAATATGTCACGAAAAATTGCAGATTAGGCGATTTTAACCAGCGTGCGCCCCTGAATCTTATTGGTCATGATCTTATCGGCAAATTCAGGGGCTTCGGCGAGGGAGATTTCCGTCGCGCTTTGCGCATAGAAGGATTCCGGCAGATCGCGCACCAGACGCTGCCAGGCCTCGGCCCGGCGCGCGGCTGGCGTCATTACCGAATCAACGCCCTGCAGGCGCACGTTACGCAGAATAAACGGCATCACGGTCGTGGGCAGGGCAAAGCCGCCTGCCAGACCGCAGGCCGCCACGCAGCCGCCGTAGTTCATCTGCGCCAGCACTTTTGCCAGCACCTTATCGCCAACGGTATCAACGGCACCGGCCCACAGCTGTTTTTCCAGCGGGCGGGTTTCGGCGAACTCATCGCGGCTAAGAATGCGCTGCGCGCCGAGGTTTTTAAGATATTCATGGGTGCTTTCGCGCCCGGAAACCGCCGCCACCTTGTACCCGAGATGATGCAGCAAAGCGACCGCGGTGCTGCCGACGCCGCCGCTGGCCCCGGTGACCACGACTTCGCCATCTTCCGGACTAACCCCGGCGTCTTCCAGCGCCATCACGCACAGCATCGCGGTGAAACCGGCGGTCCCAATGATCATGGCTTTACGACCATCCAGGCCTTGCGGCATCGCCACCAGCCAGTCGCCTTTAACGCGAGCGCGCTCCGCCAGGCCGCCCCAGTGGTTTTCCCCCACGCCCCATCCGGTCAGCAGGACTTGCTGGCCGGCGTGGAAACGCGGATCCTCGCTGCTGTGGACAAAACCGGCAAAATCGATGCCAGGAATCATCGGAAAGTTGCGGATAATTTTTCCTTTACCGGTGATGGCCAGCGCATCTTTATAGTTGAGGCTGGACCAGTGGATATCCACTGTCACATCCCCCTGCGGCAGCTGGCTGGCGTCAATGGTTTGCACCGAAGAGAGAGTTTTGCCATCCTGCTGTTCTAAGATTAAAGCCTGCATGCGCCGGTCCTCATAGGTTGGATGATTGGAAAATTTTTTCTGCAGACTATACTCGCTAACGGCATTATTACACCGATGTAACGCAATAAATTGCCAGATGCGCCAGCTTTGATAGTATGCGTCGCTCTTTAGAAAGTTAGTGCTTACTTTAGTTTAGGCGCCAGCACAGGAGCCCGGATGTTTATCGGGTAGTCATTCACACGCGGAGTTAACACAGGGATGCGATTAACGACGAAATTCTCAGCGTTTGTCACGTTACTCACCAGCCTGACGATCTTTGTCACGCTGATTGGCGCTTCGCTGAGTTTTTATAACGGCATTCAGCTAAAAATGACCAACCGCGTTCAGGCGGTGGCGACCATGCTGGATAACCGTCTGGTCTCTATGTCTTTTGACCAGATTGAACCGCAGATGGATGAGCTGATGACGCCGATCGACGCGACGCGCGTTGACTTTCAGCTTAATGGCAAATCGGTCTATAGCCATTCTCGCACCGATAACTATCGTCCTTTAGGTAGCAGCAATCAGTTTCGCGATATCACGGTACCGTCGCTTAAGCAGCCCGGTATGGCAATCCATCTGGTGTACCTGGATCCGATGGCCAATTACTTCCGTTCACTGCACATCACCGCGCCGCTCTCCATCGCCATTGGTTTTATGGTGCTGATTATCTTTTTTTCCGTGCGCTGGATCCGTCGCCAGCTGGCGGGCCAGGAGCTACTGGAACTCCGCACTGCGCGTATTCTTAATGGCGAACGCGGACCGCAGGTGCGAGGGTCGGTACACGAGTGGCCAGCGAATACCAGTAGCGCGCTGGATATGCTGCTATCCGAACTTCAGTTCGCCAGCGATCAGCGAAGCCGCATGGATACCCTGATCCGTTCCTATGTCGCGCAGGATTCAAAAACCGGGCTGAGTAACCGATTATTTTTTGATAATCAGCTGTCGACGCTGCTTGAAGATCAGGAGAAAGTGGGGTCATACGGCATCGTAATGATGATCCGCCTGCCGGATTTCGACCTGCTGCGCGATAACTGGGGACGCGCAGCGACCGAAGAGCACTACTTTACGCTGATCAATATGCTTTCCACTTTTATTATGCGCTACCCTGGCGCACTGCTGGCTCGCTACCACCGCAGCGATTTTGCCGTTCTGCTTCCGCATCGCACGTTGAAAGAGGCGGACAGCATTGCCGGGTTACTCCTGAAAGCCATGGATGCCCTGCCGCCGACGCGAATTCTCGATCGTGACGATATGATGCATATCGGGATCTGCGCTTTCCGCAGCGGACAAACGGCGGCCCAGGTAATGGAGCATGCGGAAGCGGCCACGCGTAATGCGGTGCTGCAGGGCAGCAACAGCTGGGCCGTTTATGACGATTCTCTGCCGGAGAAAGGGCGTGGCAACGTGCGCTGGCGTACGCTTATCGAGCAAATGCTTAGCCGCGGCGGCCCGCGACTTTACCAGAAACCAGCCGTGACTCGTGATGGTCGCGTACATCATCGTGAGCTAATGTGCCGTCTTTATGATGGTAAGGAAGAGGTGATTGCGGCCGAATATATGCCGATGGTGCTGCAGTTTGGCCTGGCGGAGGAGTATGACCGTTTGCAAATTACGCGATTGCTGCCGTTTTTAGGCTTTTGGCCGGAAGAAAACCTCGCGCTGCAGGTGACGGTCGAGTCCTTGATCCGCCCTCGATTCCAGCGCTGGCTGCGCGATACTTTGATGCAATGCGAAAAATCGCACCGTCGACGTATTATTTTTGAACTTGCAGAGGCGGATGTTTGTCAATATATCGGCCGCCTGCAGCCGGTTATGCGGTTGGTTAACGCTTTAGGTATTCGAATTGCCGTGGTTCAGGCCGGTTTGACGCTGGTTGGAACCAGCTGGATCAAGCAGCTCGATGTTGAAGTGATTAAGCTGCATTCGGGGTTATCGCGCAATATAGAAAAACGCAGTGAAAATCAGCTGCTGGTGCAGAGCCTGGTAGAAGCCTGTAAAGGAATGCCGGTTCAGGTTTTCGCAACCGGGGTACTCAGCCGAAGCGAGTGGCAGGTGCTGTCTCAATGCGGTGTTACCGGTGGTCAGGGGGAATTTTTTGCCGCCTCACAGCCACTTGACACAAATGTGAAAAAATATTCGCAAAGATACTCTGTTTGATCTGCCGTTTAGCGTGATTTCACGTAGAATAATGCGCGCCATAGTGATGGGGGTGTGCTTGTCTACCTGCCGGATTGTCGCAATGTAAATGCCAGTGAATGACCTTTGACAGGTTGCAGATTCAAGCGCGGAGCGCTGCTGAAGATTTCTGCGTTGGACGGACTCAGTCAAATTTGTAACAAAGGTAACGAACTGCACTAATTTTCACCGCAGCAGATGATTTTTGCGCCTTGTCGCTGCTGCGCGTGGTTGGTAAAGTAAGCGGATTTTGTTTTCCGCCCCAGCTTTCAGGATTATCCCTTAGTATGTTAAAAAAATTTCGTGGCATGTTTTCCAATGACCTGTCCATTGACCTGGGTACCGCGAATACCCTGATTTATGTAAAAGGACAAGGCATCGTATTGAATGAGCCTTCCGTTGTGGCCATTCGTCAGGATCGTGCCGGATCGCCGAAAAGCGTCGCCGCTGTGGGTCATGAAGCGAAGCAGATGCTTGGGCGTACACCGGGCAACATTGCAGCTATTCGCCCAATGAAAGACGGCGTTATCGCCGACTTCTTCGTTACCGAAAAAATGCTCCAGCACTTTATTAAACAGGTGCACAGCAATAGCTTTATGCGTCCGAGCCCGCGCGTGCTGGTCTGCGTGCCGGTTGGTGCGACCCAGGTTGAACGTCGCGCGATTCGTGAGTCCGCACAGGGCGCTGGCGCCCGTGAAGTCTTCCTGATTGAAGAGCCGATGGCGGCTGCGATCGGCGCAGGCCTGCCGGTCTCCGAAGCAACCGGTTCAATGGTTGTGGACATCGGCGGCGGTACCACTGAAGTGGCGGTCATCTCCCTTAACGGCGTGGTTTACTCCTCTTCTGTCCGTATCGGCGGCGACCGTTTTGACGAAGCCGTCATTAATTATGTCCGTCGTAACTATGGCTCCCTGATTGGCGAAGCGACCGCAGAACGCATTAAGCACGAAATCGGCTCCGCTTATCCGGGTGATGAAGTCCGCGAAATCGAAGTTCGCGGGCGTAACCTTGCTGAAGGCGTTCCGCGCGGCTTTACTCTGAACTCCAACGAAATCCTCGAAGCGCTGCAGGAACCGTTGACCGGTATCGTCAGCGCGGTGATGGTCGCGCTGGAACAGTGCCCACCGGAGCTGGCTTCCGATATCTCCGAACGCGGGATGGTTCTGACCGGCGGCGGTGCTCTGCTTCGCAACCTTGACCGTCTGTTAATGGAAGAGACAGGAATCCCTGTCGTAGTTGCAGAAGATCCACTGACCTGCGTCGCTCGTGGCGGCGGTAAGGCACTGGAAATGATCGATATGCACGGCGGCGACTTGTTCAGCGAAGAGTAGTCAGCCTGAGATCCGGGTAGCTGGCCTACGGCTGCCCCGATCTTAACTGACACGAGAATACGCATAGCCTATGAAGCCAATTTTTAGCCGTGGCCCGTCGCTACAGATTCGCCTTATTCTGGCGGTTTTGGTGGCGCTTGGCGTGATAATCGCCGACAGCCGCCTGGGTACGTTCAGCCAAATTCGAACGTACATGGATACAGCCGTCAGCCCTTTCTACTTTGTCTCTAATGGTCCCCGGGAGCTGCTGGATAGCGTTTCGCAAACGCTGGCCACCCGCGATCAGCTCGAACTGGAAAATCGCGCGCTGCGTCAGGAGTTGCTGCTCAAGAACAGCGACTTACTGATGCTGGGTCAGTACAAACAGGAGAACGCGCGTCTGCGCGAGCTGCTGGGCTCTCCGCTGCGCCAGGACGAGCAAAAAATGGTGACCCAGGTCATCTCAACGGTTAACGACCCTTATAGCGATCAGGTGGTTATCGATAAAGGCAGCGTTAACGGCGTTTATGAAGGCCAGCCGGTTATCAGCGATAAAGGCGTTGTAGGTCAGGTGGTCGCGGTCGCGAAGCTGACCAGCCGCGTGCTGCTGATTTGCGATGCCACGCATGCGTTACCGATTCAGGTACTGCGTAACGATATTCGCGTCATTGCCGCAGGCAACGGTTGTACTGACGATTTACAGCTGGAACATCTGCCGGCCAATACCGATATTCGCGTCGGCGACGTGCTGGTCACTTCGGGTCTCGGCGGCCGCTTCCCTGAAGGGTATCCGGTCGGGGTGGTTTCGTCCGTTAAGCTGGATACGCAGCGTGCGTATACGGTGATTCAGGCGCGTCCGACTGCCGGTCTGCAGCGCTTGCGTTATCTGCTGCTGCTATGGGGAGCCGATCGCAACGGCGCGAATCCGATGACGCCGGAAGAGGTTCATCGCGTAGCGAATGAACGCCTGATGCAGATGATGCCGCAGGTTCTGCCTGCACCGGATGCGATGGGGCCGCAGATGCCCGCGCCGGCAACCGGTATGCCACAGCAGCCTCTGCCAGCAGGAGGGCAATAGTGGCAAGTTACCGTAGCCAGGGACGCTGGGTTATCTGGCTCTCGTTTCTTATCGCACTATTGCTGCAGATTATGCCCTGGCCGGCGGACATTAGCGTCTACCGGCCAAACTGGGTATTGCTTATCCTGTTGTACTGGATCCTCGCGCTACCCCACCGGGTTAACGTTGGCACAGGCTTTGTGATGGGCGCGATCCTCGATCTCATCAGCGGGTCGACGCTTGGCGTTCGCGCACTATCATTAAGTATTGTGGCTTATCTGGTTGCGCTGAAGTATCAACTGTTCCGCAACCTGGCGCTTTGGCAACAGGCGCTGGTGGTGGTCATGTTATCCCTCTCCGTGGATATCATTGTTTTCTGGGCAGAGTTTTTAGTGATCAACGTCTCTTTCCGTCCGGAAGTGTTCTGGAGTAGTGTAGTAAACGGTGTGCTCTGGCCATGGATTTTTCTGCTGATGCGTAAAGTGCGCCAGCAGTTTGCGGTGCAATAAGGTTGATATGACGACTCTGTATCTTGCTTCAGGTTCTCCGCGTCGGCAGGAACTGCTGACACAGCTTGGCCTCGCTTTTGAGCGCGTGGTTCCCGGTATTGAGGAACAGCGCCGCCCGCAGGAGAGCGCCCAGCAGTATGTGGTCCGGCTGGCGCGCGAAAAGGCCCAGGCTGGCGTCGCGCTGGCACCGCGCGATCTCCCGGTTTTAGGCGCGGATACCATTGTCATCCTTAACGGTGAAGTGCTGGAAAAACCGCGCGATGGCGGGCACGCCGCCGAGATGCTACGCATGCTTTCCGGAAAGACTCATCAGGTGATGACCGCCGTGGCGCTGGCTGATAAGCGGCAGACGCTGGATTGTCTGGTGGTCACGGAGGTCACTTTCCGCGTGCTCTCAGGGCAGGATATCGCCGATTATGTCGCCAGCGGCGAACCTTTAGATAAAGCAGGTGCATACGGTATTCAGGGGTTGGGTGGCTGTTTCGTCAGGAAGATAAATGGCAGCTATCACGCCGTCGTTGGCTTACCGCTGGTGGAAACGTATGAGTTGCTGAGTAACTTTAACTCACTGCGTGAAGAAAAGGGATAAAGATGACTGCTGAATTATTAGTTAACGTAACGCCATCAGAAACGCGCGTCGCTTACATTGATGGCGGTATTCTTCAGGAAATTCATATTGAGCGTGAAGCGCGACGCGGAATAGTAGGCAATATCTACAAGGGTCGTGTCAGTCGGGTGCTGCCGGGAATGCAGGCGGCTTTTGTAGATATTGGCCTGGATAAGGCCGCGTTTCTGCACGCTTCCGATATTATGCCGCACACCGAGTGCGTGGCGGGCGAAGAGCAAAAACAGTTCGCCGTACGCGATATCTCCGAGCTGGTGCGCCAGGGGCAGGATTTAATGGTGCAGGTGGTGAAAGACCCCCTCGGTACCAAAGGCGCCCGCCTGACCACCGATATCACCATTCCCTCTCGCTATCTGGTCTTTATGCCCGGCGCTTCGCACGTCGGCGTCTCTCAGCGTATTGAAAGCGAAGCGGAACGTGAACGCCTGAAAAAAGTGGTCTCTGAATACTGTGACGAGCAGGGCGGATTCATTATCCGTACCGCGGCGGAAGGCGTTCATGAGCAGGAGATGGCTGCTGATGCCGCCTATCTCAAGCGCGTCTGGACAAAAGTGATGGAACGCAAAAAGCGCCAGCAGACCCGATATCAAATGTACGGCGAACTGGCGCTGGCGCAGCGCGTGCTGCGTGATTTCGCCGATGCGCATCTTGACCGGATTCGCGTTGACTCTCGTCTGACTTACGAATCGCTGCTGGAGTTTACCGCCGAATATATTCCGGAGATGACCAGCAAGCTGGAGCACTACAGCGGCCGTCAGCCGATTTTCGATCTCTTTGACGTGGAAAATGAAATCCAGCGCGCTCTGGAACGCAAAGTTGAACTGAAATCAGGCGGTTATCTGATCATTGACCAAACGGAAGCGATGACCACCGTTGATATCAACACCGGGGCATTCGTTGGTCACCGTAATCTTGACGATACTATCTTTAATACCAATATTGAGGCGACCCAGGCGATTGCCCGCCAGCTGCGGCTGCGCAATCTCGGTGGGATTATCATCATCGATTTCATTGATATGAATAATGAAGATCACCGCCGTCGGGTGCTGCACTCTCTTGAGCAGGCGCTGAGCAAAGACCGGGTTAAAACCAGCATCAACGGCTTCTCCCAGCTTGGGCTGGTAGAGATGACCCGCAAGCGTACTCGCGAAAGCGTGGAGCATGTGCTGTGTAATGAGTGCCCTACCTGCCACGGTCGCGGTACGGTGAAAACGGTGGAAACGGTGTGCTATGAAATCATGCGCGAAATCGTGCGCGTGCATCATGCCTACGATTCCGACCGGTTCCTGGTCTATGCTTCTCCTGCGGTAGCGGAAACGCTGAAAGGGGAAGAGTCGCACGCGCTGGCAGAAGTCGAGATCTTTGTCGGTAAGCAGGTCAAAGTGCAAATTGAACCGCTCTATAATCAAGAGCAGTTTGATGTAGTAATGATGTAATCATCCGTTTTGCTTGCTGATGTCGGGATAAAGAGGCGGGCAAAGGATGACGCGTAACAGGCTGACAAGGAGAGATGCGTGAGGCGACTGCCCGGGATATTACTGCTCACCGTGGCAACATTGATTGTTGTCATCGCACTGCTGGTGAGCGGTCTGCGTCTCGTTCTGCCGCAGTTAAACAGCTGGCGTCCGCAGGTGCTGGAAAAAGTCTCCGCAATGGCCGGCGTACCGGTCGATGCTTCAAATATTGTCGCCAGCTGGCAGACTTTTGGCCCGACGCTTGATGTCCGCGATGTTAAGGCCGGCCTGAATGATGGCGGCGAGCTTTCCGCTAAACGCGTCACCCTGGCGCTCGACGTCTGGCAAAGCCTGCTGCATATGCGCTGGCAGTTTCGCGATCTGACCTTCTGGCAGCTGCAGGTTCATACCAATACCCCTATTCAAACGAATAATAGCGGTGAAGGGCTGAAAACAGACCGTATCAGCGATCTTTTCCTCCGCCAGTTCGATCACTTTATTCTTCGCGATAGCCATCTGAGCTTTCTGACCATCTCCGGCCAGCGTGCGGAGCTCGCCATTCCGCAGCTTACCTGGCTGAACGGTAAAAATCGCCATCGCGCGGAGGGGCAGCTTAGCCTCAGCAGCCTGACCGGCCAGCACGGCGTGATGCAGGTGCGAATGGATCTGCGCGATGAAGACGGCCTGCTCAATAAGGGGCGCGTCTGGCTTCAGGCGGATGATATCGACGTTAAGCCGTGGCTTGGGCGCTGGATGCAGGACAACATCGCCCTGCAGAGCGCGCGGTTTAGCCTGGAAGGCTGGATGACTATCGACAAGGGCGATGTCGCCAGCGGCGATGTATGGCTGAAAAAAGGCGGCGCCAGCTGGCAGGGCGATAAAGAGAAGCACCATCTGTCGGTTGATAATCTGACGGCGCACATCTATCGCGATAATCAAAGCTGGGGCTTTCACATCCCTGATACGCGCATCTCGATGGATGACAAACCCTGGCCGCGCGGCGCGCTGTCGATGGCGTGGATCCCGGCTCAGGATGTGGGCGGAAAAAATGGTCAACGCAGCGATGAGCTGCGCATTCGCGCCAGCAACCTTAACCTTAGCGGTCTGACCGGGCTGCAGCCGATGGCGGATAAACTGGCTCCGTCGCTGGGCGAAATCTGGCGTACGACGCAGCCGGACGGCAAAATCAATCTTCTGGCGCTGGATATTCCGCTGCAAATGGCGGAAAAAACGCGCTTCCGGGCGGACTGGAGCGACATGTCCTGGAAGCAGTGGAAGCTGCTGCCAGGGGCTGAGCATTTCTCCGGCAACATTGCCGGGAGCGTAGAAAACGGTACTCTGCATGCCAGCATGACGCAGGCGAAAATGCCCTATGAAACGGTCTTTCGTGCGCCGCTGGAGATCGCCAAAGGCGATGCGACCCTCAGTTGGGTGAAGAATGACAAGGGTTTTATGCTCGATGGTCGCGATATTGATGTACAGGCTACCGGCGTTCGCGCTCGCGGTGGGTTCCGCTATCTGCAGCCGCAGGGCGACGAACCCTGGCTCGGTATTCTGGCCGGTATCAGTACCAACGATGGCGGACAGGCTTGGCGCTACTTCCCGGAAAATCTGATGGGCAAAGCGCTGGTGGATTACCTCAGCGGAGCCATTAAAGGCGGTCAGGCCACCGATGCTACGCTGGCTTATGGCGGTAACCCGCATCTTTTCCCGTACAAGCATAATGAGGGGCAATTCCAGGTCACGGTACCGCTCAAGAACGCCACCTTTGCCTTTCAGCCTGACTGGCCCGCGCTTACCGGGCTTAATATCGACCTTAACTTTATCAATGATGGGCTATGGATGAAGGCCGATAAGGCGATGCTCGGCAACGTGACCGCCAGCAATCTCGATGCGGTGATTCCCGACTATTCGCGAGAAAAGCTGCTGATTGATGCCGACGTTAACGGCCCGGGTAAAGAGGTTGGCCCTTATTTTAACGAGACGCCGCTGAAAGAGACGCTGGGCGCGGCGCTGGATGAGCTCCAGCTGGATGGTAATGTTAGCGCTCGCTTACATCTTGATATCCCCCTGGATGGCGAGATGACCACCGCTAAAGGTGATGTCCGGCTGAACAATAACAGCTTGTTTATCAAGCCTATTGATACCACATTGCAGAACCTGAGCGGTAAATTCAGCTTTGTAAACGGCGACCTGAAAAGCGAACCGATGAGCGCGAGCTGGTTTAATCAGCCGCTGAATCTTGATTTTTCGACCACCGAAGGCGCGAAAGCATTTCTCGTGAACGTCGGGATGAACGCCAACTGGCAGCCTGCGCGTACCGGTTTATTGCCGAAATCCCTGGACGGCACCCTGAGCGGCAGCGTGCCCTGGGACGGAAAAGTCGCGATTGAGCTTCCGTATCGCGGTAGCGCGGCCTATAAGGTTGACCTCAACGCTGACCTGAAGAGTGTAAGTAGTCACTTACCTGCACCGTTATATAAGCAGGCCGGGGAGCCGTTGCCGGTAAAAATTAAGGTCGATGGCGGCTTAAGCAGTTTTAATCTGGCCGGCTCCATGGGGGCGAAGAACCATATTAATAGCCGCTGGCTGCTGGGTCATAAGCTGACCCTGGACCGCGCTATTTTAACCACGGACAGTAAAGCCGTTTCTCCGCTTCCCGAGCAGCCAGGCGTGGAGCTGAATATGCCGCCGATGGATGGCGCGCAGTGGCTGGCGCTGTTCCAGGGCGGAGCGGCGAATGACGTCAGCAGTAATCTCGTCTTCCCGGAGCAGGTCACGCTGCGAACGCCAGCGTTAACGATGGCGGGGCAGAGCTGGAATAACGTTAGCCTTGTCTCCCGGCCCGATGCCGGGGGAACGAAGATCGAAGCCCAGGGGCGTGAAGTCAACGCAACCCTGACGATGCGGAAGAACGCCCCGTGGCTGGCGGCCATTCGCTATCTCTACTACAACCCAACGGCGGCGAAAAGCCGCGGTACAGAAAAAAGCAGCGCCCCGCTGGCCGATACCAACATTGATTTCCACGGCTGGCCGGACCTTCAGCTTCGCTGCGCCGAGTGCTGGCTGTGGGGGCAAAAATATGGCCGTATCGAAGGGGATTTTGATATTCGCGGCGATACCCTGACGCTGGCGAACGGACTGGTCGATACCGGTTTTGGCCGTCTGACGACCGATGGCGTATGGGTGAGCGCGCCGGCGGGCGTACGAACCTCTTTGAAAGGTAAGCTGCACGGCAATAAAACCGACGATTTCGTGAACTTCTTCGGCGTCTCCACGCCGGTAAAAGGTTCGTCGTTTGATATTGATTATGACCTGCACTGGCGTGCGCCGCCGTGGCAGCCCGACGTTGCCTCGCTTAACGGGATCCTCAAAAGCCGTCTTGGAAAAGGCGAATTTACCGACCTCAGCACCGGTCATGCCGGCCAGCTTCTGCGTTTGTTGAGCGTTGACGCGCTGCTGCGCAAGCTGCGCTTCGACTTTAGCGATACGTTCAGCGAAGGGTTCTACTTTGATTCCATTCGCAGTACGGCGTGGATTAAAGACGGCGTTCTGCATACCGACGATACGCTGGTCGATGGTCTGGAAGCGGATATCGCCATGAAGGGATCGGTGGATCTCGTGCGTCGTCAGCTGGATATGCAGGCCGTGGTCGCGCCGGAGATTTCTGCGACCGTGGGCGTCGCCGCGGCCTTTGCCGTTAACCCGATTATCGGCGCCGCGGTCTTTGCTGCCAGTAAGGTACTGGGGCCGCTGTGGAACAAGGTCTCTATTTTGCGCTATCGCATCACCGGTCCTATCGATCAGCCGCAAATTAACGAAGTGCTGCGCCAGGCGCGGAGCGACAAAAAGCAATGATTTGACGATTGTGCGTAATTACCGCACTCTCAATAGATAGCCTTTTTTATTTCCGCCCCTGAGGCGGCAACAAACGAGTAGCAAAACGATGAGTCTGAACCTGGTAAGTGAACAATTACTGTCGGCAAACGGCCTGAATCATCAGGATCTGTTTACCATTCTTGGCCAGCTGGCCGAGCGCCGTCTGGATTACGGCGATCTCTATTTTCAGTCGAGCTATCACGAGTCCTGGGTTCTTGAAGACAGCATCATTAAAGATGGTTCGTACAATATCGACCAGGGCGTTGGCGTCCGCGCGGTGAGCGGGGAAAAAACCGGCTTTGCCTATGCTGACCAGATTAGTCGACTGGCGCTGGAACAGAGCGCACAGGCGGCCCGCACCATTGTACGCGACCATGGGGATGGTAAAGTGCATACCCTTGGTGGGGTGGAACATCGTTCCCTCTATACCAGCATCGATCCGCTGCAAAGTATGAGCCGGGAAGAGAAGCTGGATATTCTGCGCCGGGTAGATAAAACCGCCCGCGCGGCCGATAAGCGGGTGCAGGAAGTTTCCGCCAGCCTGACCGGCGTCTACGAGTTAATTCTTGTCGCCGCCACCGACGGCACGCTGGCGGCGGACGTTCGCCCGCTGGTTCGCCTTTCCGTCAGCGTGCTGGTGGAAGAGGATGGCAAACGCGAGCGCGGCGCCAGCGGCGGCGGCGGCCGCTTTGGCTACGACTATTTCCTGGACTCGCAGGATGGCGACGTTCGCGCGGATGTTTGGGCGAGAGAAGCCGTGCGTATGGCGCTGGTCAACCTGACCGCCGTCGCGGCGCCTGCCGGGATGCTGCCGGTTGTGCTGGGCGCGGGCTGGCCTGGCGTCCTGCTGCATGAAGCCGTCGGTCACGGCCTGGAAGGTGACTTTAACCGTCGCGGGACGTCGGTATTCAGCGGCCATATGGGCGAACTGGTGGCCTCTGAGCTGTGCACCGTAGTGGATGATGGCACCATTGCTCACCGTCGCGGCTCCCTTGCCATTGATGATGAAGGCACGCCGGGCCAGTATAACGTTTTGATCGAAAACGGCATTCTCAAAGGCTATATGCAGGACAAGCTCAACGCCAGGCTGATGGGCGTGGCGCCAACCGGTAACGGTCGTCGCGAATCCTACGCGCATCTGCCTATGCCGCGTATGACCAACACCTACATGCTGGCGGGGAAATCTACGCCGCAGGAGATTATCGAATCGGTCGATTACGGCATCTACGCGCCGAACTTCGGCGGCGGTCAGGTGGATATCACCTCCGGGAAATTTGTCTTCTCCACGTCTGAAGCCTACCTGATTGAAAAAGGTAAAGTGACCAAAGCGGTGAAGGGCGCGACGCTTATCGGTTCAGGTATCGAAGCGATGCAGCAGATTTCGATGGTGGGGAACGATCTGAAGCTGGACAGCGGCGTCGGCGTTTGCGGCAAAGAGGGCCAGAGCGTACCGGTTGGCGTCGGTCAGCCAACGCTCAAAGTGGATAAACTCACCGTCGGCGGTACCGCCTGATACTTCTCAAGGCGCTTTCGCCCGCGGCGAAAGCGCAAATCACCTCCGCGGAGTCGCGATGAAAGCCGCGCGTCAGCAGCAGATAGTCGAACTACTCAACCAGCATCACACCTTAACCACCGAAGCGTTGTCCCATCTGCTGCAGGTCAGTATCGAGACTATTCGTCGCGATTTGAGCGAGCTGCAGAAGCAGGGGCGTCTTCAGCGTAGCCACGGGCAGGCGCGCGTTCTCCAGCGTAACAATCACAACGGCGAGAAGCCTTTTCATAGCCGCGTGAAAAGCCATTATGCCCATAAATCTGATATCGCGCGTACGGCGCTGGCGTGGATTGATGAAGGGATGACGATCGCCCTGGATGCCAGCTCAACCTGCTGGTTTCTGGCGCGTCAGCTACCGAATATGACCCTGACGGTGTTTACCAATAGCCATCCGGTCTGCGTAGAGCTGGGCCGCCGTGAGCGGATCCAGCTGATCAGCGCCGGGGGGCAGCTCCTGCGTCAGTATGGTTATTACGTTAATCCGGCGCTGTTCTCTCAGGTCAAATCGCTGGAGATCGATCTGTTTATTTTTTCCTGCGAGGGGATCGATAACGATGGCGTACTCTGGGATTCCAGCGCCAATAATGCCGCCTACAAATCGCTGCTTCTGAAACGGGCGGCACAGTCGCTATTATTAATCGACAAAAGCAAATTTGATCGTTCCGGCGAGGTGCGTATCGGCAATCTCCGCGACGTAACGCAGATTATTTCCGATGCCGGGCCCGATAATCTGTTCTTACCCTCTGTGGCGGGCTCGGGCCGCTAGCGGGCAATCCCCCGGCCGTGCATCCCCTGGTAAATCTTCGCCACCCCGACGAAATACTCAGTCAGGTAATTAATGCATACCTGTACCTTAAGCGGCAGCTTATCTTTCTCGGTATACAGCGCGTATACCGGTCGCGGATCGGACTGGTAGCTCGGCAGCAGGATCTCCAGTTCGCCGCGGTTGATCTCTTCGATCGCCCACATCAGCGGAACGTAAGCCACGCCGACGCCTGCCGTCAGCCAGCGCACCAGCGTCATCGGATCGTTGGTGACGAATCTGCCCTGAGGGATCAGCTTGGTTGAAATCCCTTCCGGAGCGATGATTTCAAATTCGTTATCCGGCCGGACGCTGTATTCCAGCCACGAGTGGCTGGCGAGATCCGCCGGTTTTTCCGGACATCCGGCGTGCTGAAGGTAGCTTTTTGCCGCGCAGAGCACCATCGGCATGGAGCCCAGGCGGCGGGAAAAGAGGCTGGAATCCTGCAGCGCTCCCACGCGAATAACCACATCCAGGCCGTCCGCAATCAGGTCCGGCGCGGGAATGCCTGTGACCAGATTGATTGAGAGACCCGGGTGCTCTTTGAGCATATCGGCGGTTATGCGAGCCAGGACATTCTGTGCCATAGTTGAAGAACAGCCGATGCGCAGCGTACCGATGGGCGTATTGTTAAACGCGTACAGCTGCTCATGGACATCCTGGACTTCGAACAGCATTCGCCGACAGCCTTGATAATATATTTTTCCCGCTTCTGTTAAGCCAAGGCTGCGCGTACTGCGGTTGAGTAGCTTAACCTGCAGTTCATCTTCCAGTTTGGCTACCGTCTGGCTGATGGAAGAAACGCTCATCTGGAGCTGGCGGGCCGCGGCGGTGAATGAACCTAATTCGACCACTCTGGCAAAAACGGACATGCGTTTTAATCGTTCCATTATTCACTCTGGCTTAAAAGTGATTTAGATCACACATTATAGATAAGACCGCAATTGTTACGTTACTATATAGTTAGCTTAATAATAAACGCATCGCGCATATCACCTGTACGCTTCTTATCAAGGTCATCATGAGTCTGTTTCCTGTCATTGTGATTTTCGGCTTGTCGTTTCCGCCGATCTTCTTTGAATTGCTATTGTCGCTAGCCATCTTCTGGCTGGTGCACCGCCTGCTGGTTCCAACGGGCATCTATGATTTTGTCTGGCACCCGGCACTGTTTAATACCGCGCTATATTGCTGCCTGTTTTATCTGATATCACGTTTGTTCGTTTGAGGTTGATGTGAAAACACTAACAAGAAATATCCTCCGTACCGCAATCACTGTGATACTGGTTATCCTTGCATTTATGGCGATTTTTCGCGCATGGGTGTATTACACCGCCTCGCCCTGGACGCGCGATGCGCGTTTTAGTGCGGATATTGTGGCCATCGCTCCCGATGTCTCCGGCCTGATTTCGCAGGTGAATATCAAGGATAACCAACTGGTTAAGAAAGACCAGGTTTTGTTCGTCATTGACCAGCCGCGTTACCAGAAGGCGTTAGCCGAGGCTGAAGCCGATGTCTCCTACTATCAGACTCTGGCGCAGGAGAAACGCGTCGAAGCCGGCCGTCGTAACCGCCTTGGCGTCCAGGCCATGTCCCGGGAAGAGATAGACCAGGCGAATAACGTTCTGCAAACCGTTGAGCATCAATTAGCCAAAGCGACGGCAAGTCGCGACCTGGCGAAGCTTGACCTTGAACGTACGGTGATTCGCGCCCCGGCCGACGGCTGGGTGACCAACCTGAACGTTTACCGCGGCGAGTTTATCACCCGAGGCTCCACCGCGGTTGCGCTGGTGAAGCAGAATACCTTCTACGTTATGGCCTATCTTGAAGAGACCAAGCTTGAGGGCGTGCGCCCCGGTTTTCGTGCTGAAATTACCCCGCTGGGAAGCGTACACACCCTCAGGGGCACCGTCGACAGCATTGCTGCAGGCGTCACCAATGCCAGCAGCAGCAGCGATTCAAAAGGGCTAGCCTCTATTGATTCTAACCTTGAATGGGTACGTCTGGCGCAGCGGGTGCCGGTACGTATTCGCCTCGATCAACAGCAGGGCAATCTCTGGCCTGCGGGGACCACCGCGACGGTGGTGATTACCGGTAAAGAGGATCGCGATACTCGCCAGGCAAACTTCTTCCAGAAACTGGCGATGCGCCTGCGTGAGTTCGGTTAATCGCCATGGGGATCTTCACCATCGAACTCCGGCATCTCCGCTTCGCCGTTAAGTTAGCCTGCGCGGTGGTGCTGGCGTTATTCGTCGGTTTTCATTTTCAGCTGGAAACGCCGCGCTGGGCGGTGCTTACCGCCGCCATCGTTGCTGCCGGCCCGGCGTTTGCCGCAGGCGGGGAGCCTTACTCCGGGGCGATCCGCTATCGCGGGATGCTGCGTATCGCCGGCACCTTTATCGGCTGTATCGCCGCGCTGGCGATCATCATCCTGATGATCCGCGCCCCGCTGCTGATGGTGCTGGTATGCTGCCTGTGGGCCGGATTCTGCACCTGGATCTCCTCGCTGGTGCGGGTTGAGAACTCCTATGCCTGGGGCCTGGCGGGCTATACCGCGCTTATCATTATTATCACTATTCATGAAGAGCCGATGCTGGCGCCGCAGTTCGCCGTTGAGCGATGCAGTGAGATTGTCATCGGTATCGTCAGCGCCATTGTGGCCGACCTGCTGTTTTCTCCGCGTTCGATTAAAAAAGAGATCGACCTTGAACTGGATAATCTGCTGATCGATCACTATCGCCTGATGCAGCTTTGCGTGGCGCATGGTGATAAAGATGACGTCGATAAGGCCTGGAGCGCGCTGGTGCGTCGTACCAACGGGCTTGAAGGGATGCGCGGCAACTTGATCATGGAGTCCTCGCGCTGGGCAAAAGTGAATCAGCGGCTGAAGGCGATCAATACCCTCTCTCTGACCTTAATTACTCAGGCCTGTGAAACCTATTTGATTCAGAATACACGCCCTGAGATGGTGACGGATGATTACCGCGAGCTGTTTGCTGAACCGGTCGAGACCGTGCAGGACGTGCACCGCCAGCTAAAGCGGATGCGCCGCTTCTTGACCTGGAAGGGAGAGCACAATACGCCGGTGACGATCTACAGCTGGGTAGGCGCTGCGACGCGCTATCTGCTTTTGAAGCGGGGCGTGGTCGGCAATACCAAAATCAGCCGTATTGAAGAGGAAGTGCTGCAAGGCGAAGTGGTGGTGAAGGCGGAATCCGCCGAGCGGCACCATGCGATGGTCAACTTTTGGCGTACGTCTATCTCCTGTATCCTCGGTACGCTGTTCTGGCTGTGGACCGGCTGGACTTCAGGAAGCGGGGCGATGGTCATGATTGCGGTTGTCACGGCCTTAGCGATGCGTTTACCTAATCCGCGGATGGTAGCTATCGATTTCCTCTACGGCACGCTGGCGGCGTTACCGCTGGGGGCGCTGTTTTTCCTCGTGATTATGCCCGCGACGCAGCAAAGTATGCTGCTGCTGTGTATCAGCCTGGCGGTGATGGCCTTTTTTATCGGCATCGAGGTACAAAAGCGGCGGCTCGGTTCGCTGGGGGCGCTGGCCAGCACCATTAATATTCTGGTGCTCGACAATCCGATGAAGTTTGAATTCAACCAGTTTCTTGATAGTGCCCTGGGCCAGATTGTCGGATGCTTCCTTGCGCTGATGGTGATCCTGCTGGTGCGTGATAATTCGCAGGCCCGCACCGGCCGCGTGCTGCTCAACCAGTTTGTCTCGGCGGCGGTATCATCGCTGACCACCAATATGGCGCGACGTAAAGAGAACCACTTGCCGGCCCTGTATCGTCAGCTCTTTTTGTTGCTGAATAAATTCCCTGGCGATATCGCCCGCTTTCGTCTGGCGCTGACCCTGATTATCGCGCATCAGCGTCTGCGCGATGCGCCGGTACCGATAAATGACGATCTGTCGGCCTTTCACCGGCAGCTGCGACGTACCGCGGATCGCGTCATTTCAGCCAGTAGTGATGATAAGCGCCGCTACTATTTTGCCCGCTTGCTTGATGAACTGGATATCTACCAGCAAAAATTACAGCACTGGGAAGCCTCTCCGCAGGTGACCGAGCCGGTACGAAGGCTGGTGGAGATGCTGCATAAGTACCAGCATGTGTTAACCAACAGCTAACCGCCAGAACCGACGCCGAAGCGTCGGTTTTTTTATCGCTATACTTAACGCTCAGAGCATGAATTCCGCCGTCAGAGTGGAACTACACGCCGGGATGACCGGGCTATGAAAAGTTGCAGGTGTGGACGGGATGCGGGCAATGACTACCTATACCTTTGATTTTGATGAAATAGCTGAGCAGCAGGATTTTTATCGTGAGTTTTCTCGTACCTTTGCTTTAGCGCGTGAGAAAGTGAATAACCTGGATTCTCTGTGGGAAGCCGTGACCGCCGGGCTGTTACCCTTACCGCTGGAGATTGAGTTTATTCATTTAAGCGATAATCAGCGGCGGCGTTTCGGCGCGTTAATTCTGCTCTTTGATGAGGCGGAAGAGGAGCTGGAAGGGGAGCTGCGTTTTAATGTGCGGCAGTCATAAAAAAGCCCCCGACGGAGCGGGGGCAAGTCGTCGGATAAGACGACGAGGGTTTATTTGTACAGCTCAGCCGTAGCGTGCCAGTTATCGCCGGTACGGGCTTCAATAATACGGTAGCTGCTGGCGCCTTCTTTCTCAGCTTTAGCCGCCAGTTCCTGACGCATATCCATCGGCGCGCTGCCTACCTGAGAAACGGAAACGGTGCCCATGTACTGCAGATTTTGCGCCTGTTCGGCGTTCACTTGATTAACGGCGGCGTTTGCGCCGAAAGAGAGAACGGAAGCCAGACCCAGGGATGCGATGATAATTGCGCTTTTCATAATTTTTTCTCCAACCTTAATATTTGCAGCGGCGGGAGGCTTAATGAACCTGGGGCCGCTGGAGAGATTCTGTTTCAGTTAATGACCGACAATCGTTAAATCTTATTTATAAAGTTCAGCCGTTGCGTGCCAGTGGTCACCGGTACGCGCTTCAATAATGCGGTATGAAGAAGCACCTTCTTCTTGTGCTTTTTTGTTCAGCATTTCGTGCATATCCATCGGGGAAGAACTTACCGCGCCGACGGAAACGGTGCCGATTGCCTGACGGCCTTGAGCCTGTTCGCTGTTGATAGAGTCAGCGGCGAAGGCGCCGAAAGACAGAACGGAAAGGATGCTTAATGCTGCTACAGTGGTTTTGATTTTCATGATGTTCACCTCGTCGAATCTTTTTGTTGGGGGTCTTTGTTTCGTGACCCTCATCACAAAATCAAGTATACACTAATCACTGAAAATATTAATACCTTGCTAATTGTTTTTCATGTAAATAATTACAAAGAAATGTCTTTTTTATAACATATAAGAATTAGAAATGTCTTTTCTTCGCCATGCTTGGTCATTATGGCTAATAAAATCATAAGGATAGGTGAATTTGATCTTTTGTGCGCTTAAGCCGGTTTCATCACGTAAATGAATGTATAGAAGCGGAAAAACACACAAAATGTTAAAGAAATGATAATTTTTTGAAGGGATACCCTCCGGCGCTAACCAGAGGGAAGGGCATCAGAGTTCCTGCTCAAACAGGACGAGAATGGCGTCATGCAGCTCTTTAACGGTAAAACCTCTGGCCGGGGTGGTAAAGATAGTGTCATCACCCGCAATGCTGCCGAGAATCCCTTCGGCTTTGCCAAGGGAGTCCAGAAGCCGGGCGATCAGCTGCGCTGCGCCTGGGCTGGTATGAATAACCACGACCGAATCGTTATAATCGATATCCAGCACCAGGTTTTTTAGCGGGCTGGAGGTCGTCGGGACGCCAAGCTCGGCGGGCAGGCAGTAAACCATTTCCATTTTGGCGTTACGCGTGCGTACGGCGCCAAACTTGGTGAGCATACGTGAGACTTTCGATTGGTTGATATTATCGAAGCCTTCCTCTTGCAGGGCCTGAACGATTTCACCTTGAGAGCTGAATTTCTCTTCTTTAAGCAGCGCTTTAAACGCTTTAACCAGTTCTTCTTGTTTTGCCGAACTACGCATAAGTCACCCAATTATGGTGGTAAAAACAACATCATTATGCATAAACATGCATTTTTATGCAAATAATCCGCAGGGGAGAAGCGTAAATAATGTTATGAAGGGCGCATATTTTAGCAAAAAACCCTAATAAGGAACATGCTTTCGTCACGGCGCGCAAATTGCCACAAAAGTAAATGAAATGTTATTAAATGATGTTGTTCTGCTCAATGTGCTGGGTGTATTGTAACCAACAGTCGATCCGGTACTACGCTTTGCTGGATGGTCAGTCTCAGGGAGGAAAATGCGAAGCTGCTGCATCGCTGCGCACGACCACGCATTCTTCAGCCATAATTATTGTAATTGTTCATCTTGTGAATTAAGGTCCAGGCGACGGAGTAACGAAAGACTATTTTAACCATAATAAGGAGTTTAGGATGAAAGTTGCAGTCCTCGGCGCCGCTGGTGGAATTGGCCAGGCGCTTGCCCTACTACTTAAGACCCAACTGCCTTCAGGTTCAGAACTCTCGTTGTACGACATTGCTCCGGTAACCCCGGGCGTGGCGGTTGATCTAAGCCATATCCCTACCGATGTAAAAATCAAAGGTTTTTCCGGCGAAGACGCCACCCCTGCGCTGGAAGGCGCTGATGTGGTGCTGATATCCGCGGGCGTAGCGCGTAAGCCCGGCATGGATCGCTCCGATTTATTCAATGTTAATGCCGGTATTGTGAAAAATCTGGTACAGCAAATCGCCAAAACCTGTCCGCAGGCCTGCGTCGGGGTGATTACCAACCCGGTGAACACCACCGTGGCGATTGCCGCAGAAGTGCTGAAAAAAGCCGGTGTTTACGATAAGAACAAGCTCTTTGGCGTCACAACGCTGGATATTATCCGCTCGAATACCTTTGTTGCCGAACTGAAAGGCAAATCTTCATCAGAGGTTGAGGTTCCGGTGATTGGCGGCCACTCAGGCGTGACTATCCTTCCTTTATTGTCACAAATTCCGGGCGTCAGCTTCAGCGAGCAGGAAGTGGCCGATTTGACTAAGCGCATTCAAAACGCCGGTACTGAAGTTGTGGAAGCAAAAGCCGGTGGCGGCTCAGCAACGCTCTCGATGGGACAGGCCGCCGCGCGATTCGGTCTCTCCTTAGTTCGCGCCATGCAGGGAGAGAAAGGGGTAGTGGAATGCGCCTACGTTGAAGGTGATGGTCAATATGCCCGTTTCTTCTCACAGCCGCTGCTGTTAGGCAAAAATGGCGTAGAGCAGCGTCAGTCTATCGGCACGCTGAGCGCGTTTGAGCAGCAGGCGCTGGAGGGGATGCTGGATACGCTGAAGAAAGATATCGCCCTTGGCGAAGACTTTGTGAATAAATAACGTTTCATGAAAAGAAAAGCCGGAGCCTGGGTTCCGGCTTTTTTATGGCTTTCTCCCACCCCTGAATGACTCAACCTGCTGGTAAATCTGCTAAACTCCCCGCGTCTTGAGCGGTAATAAACGAGGACGTTGTGAAAAAAATCGAAAGAAAGCAGACCAGGGACCACATTACGCAAATGCTCCGTTACGAGATCCTTTCCGGTAGCATGAAACCGGGGGATGAACTCGCGCAGGAGAGTATTGCCGAACAGCTGGGGCTTTCTCGTATGCCGGTTCGGGAAGCGCTACAGGCCCTTGAGCAGGAAGGGTTTCTGGTGCGTTTGCCAAACCGCCATATGCAGGTCGCCAGGCTGGCGCCTGACCACGTCAGCCATATTTTCCGGGCCATTGCGGTGATGGCAACGGAGCTTTTTTCATTGGTACCCGCAGCGGCGGGCGAATCGCTGGTGGCCAGCGCGCGCGCGCTGGGGCATTCCGGTGAGCGAGCGCGAGAGCTGGCGTTCCACGAGACGCTCATTTCTTATATTGATAATCGCTATCTGGAAAAAATTTATCAGCAGTTTTTGGATGGTTATATCGGTTATGTCATTCTGTATCTGAAAGAGGATAATCAGGAGTCGGCGCAAATACTCAGCTCTCTGATGGAGGCTATTCGTCAGGGCGATCGCGCCGAGATCGCGCAGGAAACGCAGCGTTATTTCCTCTCTCTGGCAGAAATAATGCGTCAACACATGAAGGATTGGGAAAGTGCAGAAGCCTCGATTAGGGAAAATTAAGCTTCTTTCAGCGAAAGAGCAGGTCGCGGCAGTATTACGTAAAGCTATACTGTCGCGAGATTTAGTTGAAGGGCAAGAAATTACCCTTGAAGGGATCGCCACCATGGTCGGCGTGTCCAGTATGCCCGTGCGTGAAGCGTTTCAGATACTGGCTGCGGATGGGCTGATTAAAGTCCGGCCCAATAAAGGGGCGGTCGTGCTGGGAATTAACGAACAAACGATCCGCGAGCATTATGAGATTCGCGCGCTGCTGGAGAGTGAAGCAGTCGCTAAAGCGTGTCGTCCCGGGACGGACATTTCGCGCATTGCCGAAGTGCATTACTCTGCGGAAAAAGCGCTGGCGGAAAATAACTCAGCTGAATATTCAGACCTGAACCAGGCGTTTCATATGGAGATATGGAACGCGGCGGGAAATGGCAAAATGAAGCTGCTGCTCAGCAATATGTGGAACGGGCTTTCGATGGGGCATAAGGTCACTGAGGAAGAGTACGCGATCATTTCCATCCGCGAGCACAAGGGGATTTTACAGGCCCTGGAGCAGCATAATGAAGCGTTGGCGCGCCAGCGAATGCGCGAGCATATTATCCGTTCGATGGAGAACATGCTAACGCGCTACGTCGAAGAACCCTCCGCTTGATCGCATCGCCTGTAGGACCGCTGCAGGCGCCTTACTTATTCATTTCATAAATAAGTTTCGATAAGTGACTGCTTTCGCAAGATTTTGATAAAGATCTCAATCCTGAAGCTTTCGAAAAAAACGCGTTGACTTACTCTTTGTATGGGAATAATTTCCCTCCCGTCAATATTGGATACAATATCATATATCATTGATGGGATAACTATAAATATGGAACCGATTACCATTACCCTATGTTTGCTGGTGTTTGCTATCGCCATGTTCGTGTGGGAAAAAATCCCCCTCGCGGTCACATCTATGGTGGTTTGCGTCGCGCTGGTGCTTACCGGCGTGCTCAATCTCAAGCAGGCTTTCGCCGGCTTTATCGACACCAACGTTATTCTCTTCGTCGCCATGTTTATCGTCGGCGGGGCGCTATTTGAAACCGGGATGGCGAATAAGGTGGGGGGCGTGATTACGCGCTTCGCGAAAACGGAAAAACAGCTGATTTTTACCATTATGGTCGTGGTTGGCGTGATGTCCGGTTTTCTCTCCAATACCGGTACCGCAGCCGTACTGATCCCGGTCGTTATCGGCGTGGCGGCGAAATCAGGCTTTGCCCGTTCCCGGTTGCTGATGCCGCTGGTTTTTGCCGCCGCGCTCGGCGGTAACCTGTCGTTGATTGGCGCGCCGGGCAACCTGATTGCGCAGTCAGCTTTGCAGAATATTGGCAGCGGTTTTGGCTTTTTTGAATATGCCAAAGTCGGTTTACCGATGCTGATTTGCGGCGTTATTTACTTCCTGACCATCGGCTATAAATTCCTGCCCAATCACCCGAACAGCGGTGCAGTTGGCAGCATCGGTGAACAGCGCGATTACAGCCACGTTCCGCGCTGGAAGCAGATCCTCTCTTTGGTTGTTCTGATCGCCACGATCCTCGGCATGATTTTCGAAAAGCAGACCGGTGTGAGTCTGGCGGTAGCAGGCTGTATCGGCGCGCTGGTGCTGGTGGTTACCGGCGTACTTACAGAAAAGCAGGCCTATAAAGCCATTGATTCTCAGACCATTTTTATCTTCGGCGGCACGCTGGCGCTGGCGAAAGCGCTGGAAATGACCGGGGCGGGAAAACTGGTGGCGGATCACGTGATTGGCATGCTGGGACAAAACTCTTCGCCGTTTATGCTGCTGGTGGTGGTCTTTGCGCTGTCCATCATTATGACTAACTTCATGTCCAACACCGCGACCGTCGCGCTGTTAGTACCGGTGAGCCTGTCGATTGCCGCGGGCATGAGCGCCGATCCTCGTGCGGTGCTAATGGCGACGGTTATCGGCAGTTCTTGCGCCTACGCTACGCCAATCGGTATGCCTGCCAACATGATGGTGCTGTCGGCAGGTGGCTATAAGTTTGTCGACTACGCCAAATCCGGCATCCCTCTGATTATCGTTTCCACCATTGTCAGCCTGATTCTGCTGCCAATCCTTTTCCCTTTTCATCCGTAATGAACGGAAGCTGTCCTGACTAAGGAGCCTGTATGAGCAAAAGTGAACAGATATCCCATATGACCAATGTGATGGCCAAATTTGTGGGGTATACCGGCAAAGTCTTACCTGATGACGTCACTGCAAAACTGGAAGATTTGCATAAAAAAGAGACCAGTAAACTGGCTGACGTCATCTTTACGACCATGATTGAGAACCAGCGTCTGGCAAAGGAGCTGGATCGCCCTTCCTGCCAGGATACCGGCGTGATTCAGTTTCTGGTGGAGTGCGGGGCGAACTTCCCGCTGATCGGCGAGCTGGAAGCGCTGCTGCGTGAAGCGGTGATTAAAGCGACCGTGGATTCCCCGCTGCGCCACAACAGCGTTGAGACTTTTGATGAATACAATACCGGCAAAAACGTGGGTAAAGGCACGCCGACGGTGTTCTGGGAGATTGTCCCCAATTCTGACCAGTGCAGCATTTATACCTATATGGCTGGCGGCGGCTGTTCCCTGCCGGGGAAAGCGATGGTGCTGATGCCGGGCGCGGGTTATGAAGGCGTTACCCGCTTTGTTCTCGACGTGATGACCAGCTACGGTTTGAACGCGTGTCCGCCGCTGCTGGTCGGCGTGGGCGTGGCGACCTCCGTTGAAACGGCGGCGCTGCTGTCGAAAAAAGCGCTGATGCGTCCGATCGGTTCGCATAATGAAAATGAACGTGCGGCCTCGCTGGAAAAAATGCTGGAAGACGGTATTAACAAAATTGGCCTTGGGCCGCAGGGGATGTCCGGTAATACCTCCGTTATGGGCGTGAATATTGAAAACACCGCGCGTCATCCTTCCACCATTGGGGTGGCGGTGAACGTGGGCTGCTGGTCGCACCGGAAAGGGCATATCGTTTTTGATAAAGACTTGAACTACACCATTATGTCTCACAGCGGAGTGAATTTCTGATGACGAAAAAAATCCTTACTACGCCAATTAAAGATGAAGATTTAGCCGATATTAAGGCTGGCGATATTATTTATCTCAATGGCCATATTGTTACCTGTCGTGATGTGGCGCACCGTCGCTTAATTGAAGGTGGCCGTGAATTACCCGTTGATGTTAGCGGCGGCGCTATTTTACACGCCGGGCCTATTGTCCGTCCGATTAAAGGCGAAGACGATAAGTTTGAAATGGTCTCCGTCGGACCAACGACCAGCATGCGCATGGAAAAATTCGAAAAAGAATTTATTGCAAAGACCGGCGTGAAATTAATTGTTGGTAAAGGCGGTATGGGGAAGGGCACTGAAGAGGGCTGCGCGGAGCATAAAGCGCTGCACTGCGTATTCCCGGCCGGCTGCGCGGTAGTGGCTGCGGTGTGCGTGGAAGAAATTGAAGATGCGCAGTGGCGCGATCTGGGTATGCCGGAAACGCTGTGGGTATGTCGGGTGAAAGAGTTTGGCCCGTTAATTGTTTCTATTGATACTCATGGTAATAACCTGTTTGAACAGAACAAAGTTATTTTCAATCAGCGTAAAGAGATTGTCGCTGATGAAATATGCCAGAACGTAAGCTTTATCAAATAATCTGGATGATATCATTCGCACGATAATGATGGCGTGATGTTTATGACGATAATAAACAGGGGCTCTGACCGGGCGGTCCAGGGAAATCCACCCTTATTATTTTCGTTATATACCCAAAAGATTTCGAGTTGCTTTGAGGCGACAAGGGAGAGACAAATTCGTCTGGAACGAATTTGAACAGCCAAAGGCTGCCTCTGGTGAGGGACATGGATGTCCCTCATTACATCCCCGGGAGCTTACGCAAGTAAGTGACTGGGGGAACGAACGTAGCCAACAAAGAAGCAATTTGAAAGATGACGGGGATAAATAACATCATTATCGTGCCTCCTGCCTGAAGGCTATTTTATGACTGATGCAGCACTGCTATTAGGTGAAGGCTTCACCCTGATGTTCCTCGGCATGGGGTTCGTGCTGGCGTTTCTGTTTCTGCTGATTTTCGCCATCCGCGGCATGTCCGCCGCCGTCAACCG
>NZ_CAXSXW010000023.1:0-60471 GCF_964241505.1 Klebsiella sp. Q11 | reverse complement strand
CCGATGGCGGCCAGGGTGTCAAACAAGGTGGGTCTGGAGTCGGACGCGCAGAACTTTCTGCTGATGCACGCGATGGGCCCGAACGTGGCGGGGGTGATTGGCTCGGCGATTGCCGCCGGGGTGATGCTCAAGTACGTGCTGGCGATGTGAATCGTTACCTTTCCCCGGATTGCGCCGTAAACGGCTTATCCGGGCTACTGTATCGCAGACGGCTGTAAACCCGTAGCCCGGGTAAGGCGTCAGCCGCAACCCGGGGATTCTCCCGGAGGCGGCGCTTAACGCGCCTTGTCCGGGCTACCAAACCTCAGACAGCGCAGGTCCGTAGCCCGGGTAAGGCATCAACCGCGAGCCGGCGGTACGTAAAACGTCGTATTCCTACTGGATGAGTTCTGAAATCAGTAAATCTGTGGGCCGATTCAGCGCCGTCGGCCCCTAAAAAAGAGAAAATGACCTTTTGATGTCAATTCGCCCAATGTTTGCCCGAAAAATCACGCACTGGTTTGCCCGACGTTCGTTTCAGAACCGCATCTTCCTGTTGATCCTGTTTACCTCGACAATCGTGATGCTGGCCATGTCATGGTATCTCACCAGCATTACGGAGGAACGCCTGCATTACCAGGTGGGACAGCGCGCGCTGATTCAGGCCATGCAGATCTCCGCCATGCCCGAATTGGTTGACGCGGTAGAAAAGCACGATTTACCGCGCATTAAAGAACTTATCGACCCGATGCGATCGTTTTCCGACGCCACCTATATCACCGTCGGTGACGCGAAAGGCCGGCGCCTGTATCACGTGAATCCAGAGGAAATCGGTAAATCGATGGAAGGCGGAGACAGCGACGAGGCGCTGTATAACGCCAAAAGCTACGTGTCGGTGCGTAAAGGATCGCTCGGTTCGTCATTACGCGGCAAGTCGCCGATCCAGGACAGCACCGGGAAGGTGATCGGTATTGTATCGGTGGGCTACACCATCGAACAGTTAGAAAACTGGCTGAGTCTGCAAATCGGATCGCTGATGATCCCGATGGCGATCATGCTGCTTCTGCTGCTCTACTGCGCCCGGCGCTTCTCGCTGCATATCAAAAAACAGATGCTGAATATGGAGCCACAGCAGCTCTCACAGCTGCTTATCCAGCAGAGCGTCCTGTTTGAATCGGTCTTTGAGGGGCTGATAGCCATTGACTCCCACTACCGAATTACCGCCATCAATCAAACCGCAAGGAGGCTATTAAACCTGAGCCAGCCGGAAACCATTCTGATTGGCAAAAGCATCAGCAGCGTCATCTCTCAGGAGGCATTCTTCTATGACGCGCCGCAGACAAATAAAAAAGACGAAATCGTCACTTTTAATCAGATTAAAGTGATCGCCAGCCGTATGGCCGTCACGCTTAATAACGAGCCCCAGGGCTGGGTCATTAGCTTTCGCAGTAAAGACGATATCAACACTCTGAGCCTGCAGCTCAGCCAGGTCCAGCAGTACGCGGATAACCTGCGCGCCGTACAGCACGAGCATCGCAATCTGATCTCCACCATTGCCGGGCTGCTGTTTTTAAAACGCTACGATAACGCGCTGGATCTTATTCAACAGCAGTCTGAGAGCCACCAGAAAGTGCTCGATTTTATTGCCCGCAATTTTAAAGTGAACCACCTTGCCGGGCTGCTGATCGGCAAATATTACCGTGCCAAAGAGCTCGGATTAGAGCTGGTCTTCGATCCCGCCTGTCACGTTGAAACTCTCCCCTCTTCGCTGTCGCATAATGAATGGATCTCGATCGTCGGCAATTTGCTGGATAACGCCTACAACGCCGCCCTACGTCAGCCGGCAGGTTCAAAGCAGATCGAATGCCTGATCAACAGCGAGGGCGGCGAAGCGATCGTCGAGATCGCCGACCAGGGCTGCGGGATTGAGGAATCGCTGCGCGATCGTATTTTTGAGCGCGGCGTGACCAGCAGCGACAGCGGCGATCACGGCATCGGACTCTGGCTGGTTCGCAGCTACGTTGAGCAGGCGGGCGGCAATATCGTCGTCGATGACAACATCCCTTTTGGCACTATTTTTACCCTTTATATCCCCCTGACCCGAGATGAACACCATGGATAGCATCACCACTCTCATCGTTGAAGACGAACCTATGCTGGCGGAAATTCTGGTGGATACCATCAAGCAATTTCCCCAGTTCGAAGTCATTGGCATTGCGGATAAACTGGAAAGCGCAAAAAAGATGCTTCGCCTCTATCAGCCCCAGCTCACCCTGCTGGATAACTTCTTACCCGATGGCAAAGGACTCGATTTGATCCGCCACGCCGTCAATACTCATTATAAAGGGCGCATCATTTTCATCACCGCCGACAACCATATGGATACCATCAGCGAAGCCCTGCGGATGGGCGTTTTTGATTACCTGATTAAACCCGTTCACTATCAGCGCCTGCAGCATACGCTTGAGCGTTTTGCCCGCTATCGCAGCTCTCTTCGCTCAAGCGAGCAGGCAAGCCAGACCCATGTTGACGCCCTGTTCAATATCCAGGCAAAAGAGCACGCGGAAGCCGCAGGTTCTCCGCTGCGGGGTATTGATGAGAGCACCTTTAATCGGGTATTACAGCTCTTTGCCGACCCGGAAACGGTCCATACCGCAGACACCCTGGCCCGTATTCTCGGCAGTAGTAAAACCACCGCCCGCCGCTACCTTGAGCAGGGCGTTAAAAACGATTTCCTTGAGGCTGAAATCAGCTATGGCAAAGTCGGCAGACCGGAGCGGATTTATCACGGTAAACATCCTGCGCATATTTAAGCACCAGGAGATGCCCTGTTGAGTGTGCATCTCCTTTCACTCGCTTATTCCACCGTGTAGCTGACAATAATTTGCCCTTTTTTCATCTTCACCTGGGAAATGACGACTTTACCCAGTTCGGACAGGCTGGCCACGTGCGTCCCGCCGCAGGGATAGCTCTGCATGTCGCCGAACCCGACCTTGCGCAGGCCATCGGCAAAAGTAAGCTGACGCGGTAAATTGTCTGCCTGCCAGGACTCAACTTTTTCCAGCAGCGCGCTGGCCTCGGGCAGCCCACCATGCGCGCCTGGGGCAAAAATAATACGGCTTTCTCCCGGCCAGTGATGTCCTTTGATCGGCTGCCAGCCCGACAGCTCCCCGGCCTGGGCAAGCGCGTGCCCGGCGGAGTGCAGACGCGCGTGCAGCCGCCGGCTCTCTGGATCGATGCGGATCGTGACCTCGCCGGCCGGCAGCGGCTGTGAAACGATATGCGCCACGCTATCGCCGCGGCTAACCACGCCCTCGACGGCGAGGCCGGCAATCCAGCCACGATCCGCCGGCTGCCCGCCGCCCTGCGGGTGAAACAGCGTGCGATCCAGCTCAATGGCATAGCGGCCATCGGCTTCGCTCAGGCAGTTGACGACTTGCGCAAGGCATTCCTCGGCGTCGCTGGTGTAATAAAGGCGTTCAGTCATGGTTGTCCTCCTCTCTGTCAGGACAGTATATTGATATTGCTGGCGGCGATAATCCCGCCTGACATCAACGCAATTTTGCTCCGGAAGCACAAATGAATCTGAGCCTACTGCCCGACCTCGCCCTGTTCGTACAGATTGTGGAACAGGGCAGCTTCTCCGCCGTCGCACGCCAGGCCGGCGCAACGCCTTCGGCGATCAGCCGCAGCGTCTCGCGCCTGGAGCAGGAGATGGGCTGCAAGCTGCTACACCGCACCACGCGCAAGCTGCGCCTCAGCGATGCCGGGAAAATGGTGTATGAACATGCGCTGGAGATGCTGGAATCGGCGCGTATGGCCATGGACTCCGCCAGCAGTACCCAAGCGGTGGCGCAGGGCAAGCTCACGCTCAGCGTGCCGAAAGCCGTGGGACGGTTTGCCATTCACCCGCTGATGCTGGAATTTTTTAACCGCTACCCGAAGATCGACGTCTGTCTGCGGCTTGAGGATCGGGTTCTCGATTTTATTGATGATGGCATCGATCTGGCGCTGCGTATCACCCCTACCCCCTCGCCGGGGCTGCACGGTAAGCCTTTGATGACCATCAGCCACGTCATCTGCGCGACGCCCGGCTATCTGGAGCACTATGGCACGCCGCAAACGCCGCAGGATCTGCGCGAACATAGCTGTATCAGCCTTGGCGAGACGCCCGCAGATTCGCGCTGGAAGTTCCGCCGCGGGGGGAAAACGGAAACGATTCAGACTCACGGCCGCTACGCCGCCAACCATACGGCCGTGCGCCTTGATGCCGTGAAGCAGAATCTGGGCATCGGCAGCCTGCCGCTGTTTACCGCCCGTGAGGCGCTGGCGCGCGGCGAGATTGTGCAGGTTTTACCGGAGTGGGAGTTTATCAGCCGCTATTCCGGCCAGCTCTGGCTACTGTGGTCGGGCAATAAGCATATGCCCGCCAGAATGCGGGCGATGATTGATTATCTTAGCGAGAAGATGAAGCCGGCATCAGGCAGCCCAGCTTTAGCGCCGCGATCGAAAACCACGGAATAAGCGGCTATGAATAAAAACGGGGATGCGATATCACCCCCGTTGATTCATCCTGATGATCAATATCGTTTACTGATGGTGGGTTGTTAAGCGTAATTTATTATAATTAATCAGGCTTCCCGCCTTAATTATCTCCCGCTCTGCTGAGGTGAGCCCCTCCATGTAAAGAGAGATCTCTTTAATGGGGCGATCGTGGCCGATCACGAAAGCGGTAATCTGATGCAGATCGGTTTCCAGGGCTGACCTGATCCCCGGGATATAGATGAAGTCGCCGACCTCAAACTCCGGCAGCGCCTTCATCTGCAATGGCAGCATTCCCCAGTTAATCACGTTCGAACGATAGCGCTTTGTGGCATACTGCTGGGCAATATTTGCCAGGCCACCAAGGACTCTCTGGCAGCTGGCGGCTTGCTCTCGTGCGGAACCATCGCCGGGTTTAACCGCATAAACCATGCTGCCAATCTCCGTCTGCTCAAGCGTGACATTTTCCTGCCCCGGCAGTTGGCGGATCCGGGAAAAAACCGCCTCTAGCTGCGGATCCAGGCGACAAGGATCGTCCCCTTCGATCCGTAATTTTTCCAGCGCCGCAATCTTCTTACTACGGCCGACATAGCCCGGATCGCGCCGCGAAAGGGTAAACTCAGCCAGCCCTAACGGATTGGAACGAAATGATGAGGTTTCACCTGATGGAATCAGTTCATCGGTGGTGGTCACCGGATCCATGATTTTTGAGGTCACGTTTAACAAAATATTGTCCGTTAGCTCACTCATCTCCGGCCAGTCTTTTATATTGGGGCCGTAGATCAGCGATTGCCGGGACGCTCCTTTAATAAACCCTTGATAAACCCGGCTCCGATAAGGTGAAGCATCAAATTCATACTGCGGAATATCTTCCCAGCAATCGAGCGCGGAAGCCGATGTCAGCACGCCCCCATTGGCAGCCGTCGCCGCTATGGAGCGGGCATCCATCAGCGCAACGGCAGACATTTGCCCATTTCCAGGTTTGGACCCTTCCCGGTTGGGAAAATTACGCGTCGTGTGGCGAATGCTCAGTCCATTATGCATGGGCGTGTCGCCTGCGCCGAAGCAGGGGCCGCAAAATGCGGTACGCATAATCGCGCCAGCGCTTAATAAATCGGTCGTTATCCCTTTTTTGGTCAGATCCATCAGCACCGGCTGGGAAGAAGGGTATATCGCGAGAGAGAAAGCGCTATCGCCGCAGGCGTGATTTTTCAAGGCATGAGCCGCTTCGACCACGTTAACATAATTTCCGCCAGCGCAGCCGGCGATGATCCCCTGCTGAACCCGCAGCTTCCCATGTTCGACTTTATCCAGCAGAGAGAGCCTGGCGCGTCCCTGGGAAATGTTATCCGCCGCAATCTCAATCTCGTGCAAAATATCCTGCAAATTCTCATTAAGCGTATCAATTTCATATACGTTGGCAGGGTGAAAAGGCAAGGCGATCATCGGCTTGATGGTGCTTAAATTCACTTCTATGCAGCCATCATAGTAGGCCATCTCTTTTGCTGAGAGCGGACAATAGTCTTGTTCCCTGCCGTGAATACGCAGGTAGTTTTTTGTCTCTTCATCCGTTTGCCAGATGGACGATAAACAGGTGGTCTCCGTGGTCATCACATCTACGCTATTCCTGAAGTCGGTAGACATTGTCGCCACGCCCGGCCCCACAAACTCCATAACTTTATTTTTCACATAACCGCGCTCGAACACCGCGCCAATTATCGCCAGGGCAATATCCTGAGGACCAACGCCGGGCGAGGGTTTTCCTGTCAAATACACGGCGACAATCTCAGGATAATCAATATCCCAGGTCTCTCCGAGCAGTTGCTTAACCAACTCGCCGCCCCCCTCACCAACCGCCATGGTCCCTAAAGCGCCATAGCGCGTATGGCTGTCTGAGCCCAGGATCATTTTCCCACCGCCGGCCATCATCTCGCGCATATATTGATGAATAACTGAGATATGGGGCGGGACATAAATGCCGCCATATTTTTGCGCTGAGGACAAACCAAATATATGATCGTCGCTGTTGATAGTGCCGCCGACAGCGCAAAGCGAATTATGGCAATTCGTCAGAACATAGGGTAATGGAAAACGTTCCATTCCCGAGGCCTTGGCAGTCTGGATGATGCCCACAAAAGTAATATCGTGGGAGGCCATTGAATCAAATTTTATTTTTAACTTATGCTCATTCCCTGACGTATTATGGGCGGAGAGGATCGACCACGAGATTGTTCCCTTGCGCGCCTCCTCCTTCTCTACCGCGACTGACCCCTTATCAGCAGCAATAATACCGTGCTGATGTGATATATAGACTCCGTGGTCATACAATTTAATCATCACATATATCCTTAGATGTTGAAAAAACACGCCTGACATTAGCCATTCGGTAAAAATGGCTGACCGCGATTAATAAAATGGGAAGAAAACAGGCAGCAAAATAAAGCTGACAATGACCGATATCAAAATAAGCGGTAATCCAACCTTAACGTAATCGACAAATTTGTAGCCACCCGCGGAAAAAATCATCATATTGGCCGGGGTGCCCACCGGCGTTGCGTAAGCACATGAACAGCCGATAACAATCGCCATTAACACCGCCCGGGGATCGGCGCCCATAGAGTGAGCAATAGACAGGCCAATCGGCATTAATAAAGCGGCAGTTGCCGTATTCGACATGAAATTGGTTAACGCGCAGGAGATTATCAATACGGCGCTCAGAAGTAAGAAAGGCGACGCCTGCTGGCCTAATAACGCGATAATTGAGCGCGCCATAATGGCGCCAGCGCCGGTGGTTTCCAGCGCTTTTGCTAATGCCAGAGTGCCGCCGAAGAGGAAAATCGTCTGCGAGTCGATAGCCTGGTAAGCCTGTTTTTCCGTAATGACCCGGGTCACAATCAACGACAATGCGCCAATTGAACCGACGATCGCAATCGGCAAACCCAGCTGTTTTTCGAAAATCATGCCCAGTACGGTCAGGATTAATACCGATAGCGCAATCACCTGCTTATATTTCGGGCATGCCTGCGCTTTAATATTATTAACACTTTGCGGCTGGGCCGCATTCGTTTTTGGCAATATGCGATAGCCGATTGTCACAAAATAGAGTATGCCGCAGGCCAGCATCGGAATGCCTAACTTAGCATATTCAAAAAACCCGAAGCGTTGACCAACCTGCTCCAGCGCCGACTGCGCGATCAGATTGCCGGGTGAGCCGATCAGCGATAAATTTCCCCCCAGCGCCGAGGCAAAAGCCAGCGGCATAAGCAAGCGCGACCGGGCATATCCTGATTTCATCGCTGCGCCAATCACCACAGGAATGAGGACCGCCGCCGTGCCGGTATTGGATAGCAGCCCGGAAAGCGTTCCGCAGACCAGCATAATGACAACTATCAGCTGCTTTTCTGTCCTGGCGTAGCGTGTAACCATACTACCAATTTTATCCGTCACCCCGGTTTCGAATAAGGCGCCGCCAACCACAAACATAGCCACAAACAAAATCACATTTTGATTAATAAAACCGGCAAAAGCCGTTTTGACATCAAAAACCCCGGTCACCACCAGAGTAATACAAACAATCATGGCCGTTACCGCTAAAGGTATTTTTTCCCAAACAAACATGACAATAGAAAAAACCAATAGCGACAACGTAATCGTAACTGGAGACATAAATATATCGCACCTCACCTTGCTAAAAGGCTATGTTTTCTTAATAAGAGGACTTCCCCCCGGGCATCAGAGGATGCCCGGGCAAACCTTCATCTCCTTAAAGATTATTTAAATTACCCCCCAGGCGATTAACATCTCCCACCACCATACCCCGAGGGTAATTTGCAGAATAAAAGTCAGCAATGCTAATATCCCACCAATAATCCACCATGATTTGATATCATTATAGCCAACGCCAAAAATAACTGGCCCTGCCGCACCGCCGTAGTGGGTTACCATGCCCCCATAAGAGTTGCTGAATAATAGCGCGAGCGCGGTGAGCATTATCGGTGCACCAGAAACATTCGCCAGCATGGCAAAGACCGGTACCATCGCGACAATATAAGCACTCCCTGACGCGAAGAAATAACGAACCAATATGCTCAGTGCGACAATCACAATAAAAGCGATATTGCCGTGGCCATCAAAGGAAATATTATTTTTAAGCGCCTCTGCAAGCCATACGAAAAATCCAACCTTAGAGAGCAATGAGCTTAAACCAATAATGCCCCCGTACCAGATGAGCGTATTCCATCCTCCTTTATTCTTAATCACGTCATCCCAGGTGACGATTTTCAATACCAGCATCAGCGCCATTACGCAGATTGCAACGGTAGACTCATTGACCCCCAGGGCGCTGCTGAATACCCAACCGCCGAGCGCAAGAACAAAGAGGCAAGACAGCATCTTCTCCCGCACCGTCATCGGCCCCAAAGCGTCTATGCCTGTCTGAGCGATCTTTTTATTATCAACCCGCTTTAATTCTGGCGGATACAGCTTGTAGGTAATCAGCGGCGTCAGCAGCAACATAATGATGCCAGGTAGTCCTGCGGCCAGCGCCCATCCTCCCCAGCTCAATTTTATGTGGCAAATATCTTCGATCATTTTCAGCGCAAGGATATTCCCGGCCATGGCGGTGAAGAACATGTAGCTGGTCGTTTTAGTGACCATATAGATGTTCAGCATGAGGTAGTGGCCCACGCGCTTCGCGCTCCGCTCCGGCTCTGACCCTAAGGCGACGGCGACGCTATTGATTATGGGTAAGACGATGCCGCCGGCGCGGGCCGTATTCGACGGCGTGGCGGGCGCCAGAATCAGGTCAAGAAAAGCGGTAACATAGCCAAGGCCCAACGTCGTGCTGCCAATCTTGCCGATAAGAATATAAGCTATTCTTTTACCCAATCCGGTAATCACAAATGCCGCGCTCAGGGTAAATGCAGAAAAGACTAACCAGGTGGTACCTGATGAGTATCCGCTTAATACGCTGGCGGCTTTTATCGAACCGTCACCCAAATTTCCCACAATCACCATTGATGCCGCAACGGCGATCAGCAATACCACGGGTTCAGAAAACGGTTTAATCACTAAACCCACAATCGCTGCCAGATAGATACCGGATAATACCCAGGCAAGTGTTGATAATCCTTCTGGCGCCGGGCATAAACTGATGAGTAACGGTATTGCTATAATAACAAGCAGCTTCCATAATTTATTATTTTGCATTTCCATTCCTTACCTGCAATCAATATTTGAGGATGCTTGCTGAACGTATTCACATGCCTCCCCTCTCCTCTTCTACGGTGGATTGATAGATAATCGGAGGGTGGATATTTATTCGGGGATGTAAACCGTTCCTGAAAGGATTTTGCGCGCGGTGCGTATAACCGATGCCCGAATATCCTCCGGGCGCTCAGCAGTATGACTTAAATCGACGTCGATCCCCCCGCTGGGGTGTTCGACTGTAATAACGCCATCGCCCGATAGCTTCGTCAGTTCATTCGCAATAGTGCCTGGAATAACACATGCGCTTGCCAGACCGATAGCGCCGGTAATCGCCAGCGATTTATGACAGTTATGCGGCATAAAATAACGTACATTTAGCGTTCCGCCGCTTAGCGCCGGAGAAATCAGAACCGGTTTAGGGATAACCATATTGCTCACATCCCCAAACCCCATCGCCTTCCCGGCCTGACGGCGAATAGATTCCAGCGATTTGAGTAAGGCTGTATCCCGATCTAATTCGCTGGCAGATTCATATCCGGTTTTTCCCAGACTCTGGGCCGGGATCACCACCATAGGCATCGCCATATCAATACAGGTCACTCGCACATTATCAAAAACTTCCATACGATTGCCCGTTGGGAAAAGCTGGCCGGATTTTGCGCCCGCGGCATTCAAAAAAGTCAGCGCAACCGGCGCGGCATGGCCTGGAACGCCATCAATTTGCGTATCGCCTTCATAAATAACCTTTCCATCTGGTGTTTGAACGTCAGCGTCAACAAAGGTATTGGTGTTCACATTTCTTATACGCACTCGCGTAACCGGCGACACCGCCTTAACCAACCCATGTTCAATGGCAAAGCCGCCAACCGCGCACAGCATATTGCCGCAGTTTGGCGTCGTATCCACCCGCCGTTCATTGACGATGACCTGAACAAACAGATAATCGATATCCGCTTTGTCGCTAAGGGATTGGCTAATAATGGCCACTTTACTGGTTTGCGGGCTCCCTCCGCCAATACCGTCAATCTCCAGCTCGTGACCGGATCCCATTATGGTTAACAAGCACTCATCACGTTTCTGAATATCCTTGGGTAAATCATCTGCTAATAGAAAGGCACCTTTTGATGTCCCTCCACGCATTAATACACAGGGAATGCTCTTCATAGCATGTTCCTTATCCGCCAGAAATAAATAGAAGAATTGAATAAAACGCTGCGTGAATTTAATTGGTTTTATGTTCTTTAAGGTTTTTATTTACTTAATTAACGGCCAGATAAATCACGTCAGGTATTTTACCAATGCATTCTACTTGCAAGAATTTCGCTGGTTGATAAAATTTTGCCATAAGAGTTATTCCTGCTAAGTATTAATAAAAAAGCATGCCTGCTTAATAATGACTTGTCGTCTACTTAGAACAACGCTTATTAAACCCTACGGAGCAATAATGAAAAATGAACTATCCGGTATGAAAGCCTTTGTCACGGTGGCAGAGCTTGGCTCATTTAGCAAAGCCGCCGAGCAGCTCAGCCTCTCGCAGCCGGCACTCACCAAAAAGATAAAAAAAATAGAGAGTCATCTGAATATTGCGCTGTTCGAACGAACCACGCGAAAACTTGCGCTTACCCAGGCCGGAAAAATACTGCTCCCCAAGGCCAAAGCGTTGATTTCCAGTCTTGATGCGGCAATATTTAACCTCAACGATTCAACGTCTCAATTACATGATACCGTTACGCTATCTTGCATTCCGACCGCCGTATTTTACTTTTTACCGCGCGCTATCGTGCAATTTAATAAAAACTACCCCAACATCAAAGTACGAATTTATGAACAAGGTATAGAAACGTGCATGAACTCGGTACGAAAAGGCGAAGTTGATTTTGGAATAAACATGAACTTCATCACATATCCAGACATCGATTTTATCCCCCTGGTGAATGAACCTTTTGTTCTGGCCTGTCGGCAAGACCACCCTCTGGCGTGTCGAAAATTAGTCGAATGGCGGGAACTGGTGAGCCAGACCTTAATCGGCGTCAGGAAATCAAGCGGCAACCGACAGTTAATAGAGAAATGCCTGGCGGATAAGCCCTGGCGACTGGATTGGTTTTATGAAGTCAGGCATTTGTCGACCTCGCTCGGCCTTGTCGAAGCCGGACTGGGCGTCTCGGCGCTTCCCTGTCTGGCTATGCCCCATAGCGGCAATAGCACCGTCGTGAGCGTTCCGCTCGTGGAGCCGGTTATCCGGCGGACGCTTGGTATGATCCGCGTAAAGAACAGACCTCTCTCTGCGGCGGCAGAACGATTAGCTTCGCTCTTACTGCTTATGTGGACGGATGAAGCGGGCGCGCTATGGCGCAACGTCGTTGATTCCACTCACAATACCTGAGCGCCACGCCGGCCGCTTCGTCCCCCGGTTAAGGCGCCAGGGCAATCACCTCGGCCGCCCAGCGCTGAAATCCTTCGACGTCCAGCCCCAGCGCCACCCGTGCATTTGCCGGCTGGCCCAGCCTGCCCTCGATATCAACCACCGTGGTGCCTGAGGTCCATGTGCCCTGGGTTTCTACCGCCACAAAGCACGGTTCAAGGGTAAAGAGCTGCGGGCGAACCAACCACGCAATCGCGCACAGGTCGTGCATACGCAGCCCGCTGCTCATGCTGCCGCTACGGTAGTGGCTAAACAGCGCGTGCAGCATTTTCCCGGTCTGATTCAACGTTGGCAGAGTGGCGAGGTAATCCGGCGCCAGCATCGCCTGATTGGTGACGTCCAGCCCGCACATGACGATATCCAGCCCGCTGTTGAACACTTTAGCCGCCGCTTCCGGGTCGATGGCGATGTTAAATTCCGCATTCGGCGTAAAGTTGCCGCGCCCGGCGGAGCCGCCCATGATAACCAGGCGACGGATGTTAAAGCGGCATTCCGGGTACTGGGTCAGCAGAAGCGCAATGTTGGTTAACGGGCCGATCGCCACCAGCGTCATCGGCTCCGGGGCGTGCATCAGCGCGTCGCGGATCGCCTGAAATGCCGGTTTCGCCAGCGGCTGGCGGTGATGTTCAACGAAATCGTAGCCTTCCATACCGGACTCGCCGTGCACCGAGGCGGCGTCGCGCAGAGGCCGAACCAGCGGCATCGACGCGCCCTGGGCCAGGGGAACATCGGCGTTCCAGAAATGCAGAAGCTGAAGGGCGTTGCGGGTCGTTTTCTCCACCGACACGTTGCCCGCCACCGTGGTCATCAGCTGCAGATCAAGCTCGGGGGCGAACAGCGCGGCGGCAATCGCCGCGGCGTCATCAATGCCGGGATCGGTATCCAGAATGATAGGTAAGCGCATCGTTTCTCCATAAAAAATGCCAGACGTTAAGTCTGGCATCTTCTCATACTGCGGCGGAAAAGAACTTACTCTACTTCACGGACATCTACGCGCAGCTCTTTCGGCACCTCGAAAACGATGTTCTCTTCGCGGCCTTCCAGCGGCACCGCTTCGCCGCCGCCCAGCTCCTGCAAACGCGAAATCACATTCTGTACCAGGATATCCGGCGCCGATGCGCCCGCGGTCACGCCGACGCAATCCGCTTCTTTGACCCAGGCTTCCTGGATATCGGTCGCGTCGTCAATCAGATAGGCCGCTTTCCCCATCCGCTGCGCCAGCTCGGCCAGGCGGTTAGAGTTCGAGGAGTTCTTCGACCCCACCACCAGCACCACGTCGGCCTGCCCGGCCAGCGCGCGGACGGCTTCCTGGCGGTTAGTCGTGGCGTAGCAGATATCATCTTTACGCGGCCCGACGATTTTCGGGAAACGCTCGCGCAGAGCGTCAATCACGTCGGAGGTATCGTCGACGGAGAGCGTCGTCTGGGTCATAAACGACAGCTTAGCGTCGTTTTTCACGTCCAGCGTCCAGACATCGTCCGGCGATTCCACCAGGTACATCCCCCCCTGCGGGTTGCTGTACTGCCCCATGGTGCCTTCAACTTCCGGGTGACCGGCGTGGCCAATCAGAATGGACTCTTCGCCGCGGCGGCTGGCGCGGGCGACTTCCATATGCACTTTAGTCACCAGCGGGCAGGTGGCGTCAAAAACCGTCAAATCGCGGCTTTTCGCCTCGTTGCGAACGGCCTGAGAGACGCCGTGGGCGGAGAAAATCAGGATGGCGCCGTCCGGCACTTCGCTAATCTGCTCGATAAAAATAGCGCCGCGTTGACGCAGGCTGTCGACAACATAGCGGTTGTGCACGACTTCATGACGCACGTAGATCGGCGCGCCGTATAGCGTCAGCGCGTTTTCAACAATGCTGATAGCGCGGTCAACGCCTGCGCAGAAGCCGCGCGGGTTAGCCAACAGAATCTGCATTTTACCCCTCCAGCGCCGGATCGATCTCCAGCACTTCAACATCAAAATGAACGGTACGCCCGGCCAGCGGATGATTGAAATCAACGGTGATCGAATCGCCGTTCACTTCGCGGATCACGCCGGGCATTTCGCTGCCATCCATTGCGGTAAAGAGCATTATCGCGCCGACTTCCGGCTCGCCCGCGTCGATAAACTCCCGGCGCGAGAAATATTGAATCAGGTCCGGGCTCGGTACGCCAAACGCGGCGTCCGGCTCCAGCGAAAAGGTGGTTTTATCCCCTTCTTTCAGCCCCAGCAGATGCTGTTCCAGACCTTCAGAAAGCGAGGTATCGCCCAGGCGAAAGAGCGCGGGTTTACCGTTATTGCGGGTTGACTCTGCGGTGGAGCCATCGTCGAGCTTTAAGGTGAAGTGCACCAGCACCGCACTGTTGCTCTGTACTGATTTAGACATGCAGGTTGCTCACTTGTTTTGCCCGGCGGCAGCGCCGCCGGGCGAGTTTTGTTACGCCTGTTTCTTCGCAGCCGCGTTCGGTAAGAAGCCTTCCAGCACAATCAGCGCCGCGCCGATACAGATAGCGGTATCGGCGAGGTTGAAGGTGGCGAAGTGCCAGTTCCCGACGTAGAAATCGATCATATCGACGACAAAACCATGCCACAGCCTGTCGAATAAATTCCCCAGCGCGCCGCCAATAATCAGGGCGTAGGCAATATTATTCAGCTTTTGCGTCGCCTTAGAACGATACATCAGCACCGCAAGGATCACGCAGATACCGATAGCGATACCGGCGAAGAACCAGCGCTGCCAGCCGCCGCTGTCGGCGAGGAAGCTAAAAGCCGCGCCATAGTTGCGCGCATAGTGCAGATTAAGCGATGGGAACAGCGACACCGTATCCCCCAGAGCGAAGTTCTGGAGGATCAGGAATTTACTGCCTAAATCGATAATCAGCACGGCTACGACGACCCACAGCCAGCGTAGCCCCGTTGAACAAATCGGTTTACTCATCAGGCAAACTTACGTTTTTCGCCGTCACCGGCGATGTTGCTGACACAGCGTCCGCAGATATCCGCGTGTTCCGCCACCTTGCCGATATCCGTGGTGTAATGCCAGCAGCGCGGGCACTTGTCACCTTCGGCTTTACTCAGCACGACTTTCAGGCCTTTGAGCAGTTCACTCTGCCAGGCGTCGGCCGGAGCCTGCGCATAATCGGCAACGTTCGCCCCTGAGGTCAACAGGACAAATCGCAATTCATCGCCCAGCGCGTTCAGCTTCGCCGCGAGATCGGCATCGGCGTACAGCGTCACCGCCGCTTCCAGAGAGCCGCCCACCTGCTTGTCCGTACGAGCCTGTTCGATAACCTTGTTGACTTCGCCACGCACCTTCAGCAGCGCGTCCCAGAAGCCGTCGTTCATCGCTTCGTCAGCGTCCAGGCCAAACAGGCCGGTATACCATTCGCCGGTAAAGACGTATTTCTCGCGGTCGCCCGGCAGGTAACCCCAGATTTCGTCAGCGGTGAAGGACATGATCGGCGCCATCCAGCGCACCAGCGCCTCGGCAATATGGTACAGCGCGGTCTGGCAGCTACGACGCGCGATGCTGTCAGCCTTGGTAGTGTACTGGCGATCTTTAATGATATCGAGCCAGAACGAGCCCATTTCGATGGAGCAGAAGCGCATCAGGCGCTGCACCACTTCGTGGAAGTCATAGGATTCGTAGGCTTTGACGATATCGTCCTGCGCCGCTTGCGCGCAGCCTACTGCCCAGCGGTCCAGCACGACCATCTCTTCCGGTTTCACCATATCTTTTGCCGGATCGAAACCGTTGAGGTTCGCCAGCAGGAAGCGCGCAGTGTTACGGATACGACGATAGCTGTCAGCGGCGCGTTTGAGGATCTCGTCAGAGACCGCCATTTCGCCGGTGTAATCGGTGGATGCCACCCACAGGCGCAGAATATCCGCGCCCAGCTTGTTCATCACGTCCTGCGGAGAAACGGTGTTGCCGATAGACTTGGACATCTTGCGGCCCTGGCCATCAACGGTAAAGCCGTGGGTCAGTACCTGGCGGTAAGGCGCTTTGCCCTTCATCGCGGTAGAGATCATCAGGGATGACATAAACCAGCCGCGGTGCTGGTCGGAGCCTTCCAGATACATATCGGCGGCGTGACCGGCGAATTCAGGACGCACGTCAACGACGGAAGAGTGGGTCGAGCCGGAGTCAAACCAGACGTCCAGCGTATCCGGCACCTTCTCGTAGCTATCCGCGTCGGCGCCGAGGATGTCGCGGGAATTGAGATCCCACCACGCCTGGATGCCGTCGACTTCTACGCGTTTCGCCACTTCTTCCATCAGTTCCAGCGTGCGCGGGTGCAGCTCCTGCGTCTCTTTATGCACGAACAGCGACATCGGTACGCCCCAGGTGCGCTGACGGGAGATACACCAGTCAGGACGGTTGGCGACCATCGATTCGATACGCGCCTGGCCCCAGTCAGGGATCCACTGCACGCCTTTGATTTCGGAAAGCGACTGTTTGCGCAGACCTTTTTGATCCATGCTCACGAACCACTGCGGCGTGGCGCGGAAGATGATCGGCGTTTTGTGACGCCAGCAGCACGGGTAGCTGTGCTGCATTTTTTCAACGTGCAGCAGCGCGCCTTTTTCTGACAGCAGCGCAACGACAACATCGTTGGCTTTAAAGACGTTTACGCCGTCCAGCGTTGGATAGGTTCCCGGCAGATAGGCGCCGTCCGGGCCAACCGGGTTCGCCACTTCCAGGCCATATTTTTGACCGATAACATAGTCATCCGGACCGTGACCTGGCGCGGTATGCACCGCACCGGTACCCGCGTCCAGCGTGACGTGATCGCCCAGGATCGCCGGGACGTCAAAATCGAGGAACGGATGCTTAAAGCGCATCAGTTCCAGCTCGGCGCCGTTCACCACCGCCAGGATGGTGTAATCAGCAATGCCGGCGCGCTTCATCACGCTGTCGACCAGGTCTTTTGCCAGAATCAGAGCCTGACCGTCAACCTGCACCAGCGCATAGTCAAACTCCGGGGAGAGCGAGATGGCGCGGTTCGCCGGCAGGGTCCACGGGGTGGTGGTCCAGATAACCAGAGAAACCGGGCCGTTGACGTCGGCCACGCCAAATTTCGCCAGCACCGCCGCTTTATCGGCCGCGTGGAACGCCACGTCGATGGACGGAGAGGTTTTGTCGTAATACTCGACTTCCGCTTCCGCCAGCGCGGAACGGCAGTCTACGCACCAGTGCACCGGCTTAGCGCCTTTGTGCAGATGGCCGTTGCCGATGATTTTACCCAGCGCGCGGATGATGTTGGCTTCGGTTTTGAAGTCCATGGTCAGGTACGGGTGCGACCAGTCGCCCAGCACGCCCAGACGGATAAAGTCTTTACGCTGTCCGTCAACCTGGGTGGCGGCGTATTCGCGGCACTTAGCGCGGAACTCGGCGGCGGTGAATTTCTCACCCGGCTTACCGTACTCTTGCTCCACTTTCAGCTCGATCGGCAGACCGTGGCAGTCCCAGCCCGGTACGTACGGAGAGTCATAGCCCGCCAGCCCTTTGGACTTAACGATAATGTCTTTCAGAATCTTGTTAACCGAGTGACCAATATGAATGCTGCCATTCGCATAAGGAGGGCCATCATGCAGAATGAAGGTTTTTTTGCCTTTTTTGGCTGCACGAATGATGCCGTACAGGTCATCATCGGTCCAACGCGCCAGCATTCCCGGTTCACGCTTGGCGAGGTCGCCGCGCATCGGGAACCCTGTTTCCGGCAAATTCAGGGTCGATTTATAGTCACTCATCAGATTCTCGGTTCCGTATTTCGGTTTGATAAACACCGTCAGGGTTATGCCTGGCCGGTTAGCCCAAAGAAGTCGCGGGCCGTTAACTCATCACGTGCGATTTGCGTTTTCAGCTCATCAAGCGACGCAAATCGCTGCTCATTACGTATTTTTTTACGCAGTATTACATCTATATGGCGACCGTAGAGGTCCATTACAACATCCAGGAGATGAACTTCCAGCTGCTGACGCACGCCGGAGACCGTTGGACGAGTACCAATGTTGGCGACGCCCATAAAAGGTTTGTCGCCAAGCCCTGTCACTTCTACCGCATAGACCCCTTTTACCGGGGAAACCTGACGGCGCAGCGGTAAATTCGCCGTCGGGAAGCCTATTGTGCGCCCGAGCTCATCGCCGTGCACGACGCGACCGGAGATGGTAAACGGATGCCCCAGCAGCGTCTCCGCGAGGGGCAGATCGTCGTCCGCCAGCGCCTGGCGCACCGCCGTGCTGCTGATGCGCACGCCGCCTTCACAGAAGGTTTGAGTGCTGGTGACGTCAAAGCCGAACTCCACGCCGGCTTTTTGCAGTAACAAGAAATCCCCCTGGCGACCGGCGCCAAAGCGGAAATCATCGCCAACGGCGAGGAACTGGACGCCCAGCTGGCGCACCAGCAGTTCGCTGATAAAGTCCTGGGCGGTCAATGCCGCAAAGCGCCGATCGAAGCGCACGCACAGTACGTAATCGACGCCGCTTTCGGCCAGATAATTCAGCTTCTCACGCAGGCGCGTTAAACGCGCGGGCGCTTTATCGGCGGCAAAAAGCTCAAGCGGCTGTGGTTCAAAAATCATCACCACCACCGGTAAGCCACGCTGGCGACCTTCTGCGCGCAAACGCTGCAATAATGCCTGGTGCCCGCGATGCACGCCGTCAAAATTTCCAATGGTCAGCACGCACCCGTGCGGGGCCTGACTGAGATTATGTATGCCGCGTATCAGCTTCATGTCTGGCTCAAAACAGTGAAAATCGTCCGAGTATACCTTGTACAACTGGCGACGTTAACCAGCGATTGCACCTCTTCACCGAAAGATCCCGGGAATTCATTCACTCAGCGCGAGATTGCGGGAAAATCTCTCCGGGGTCGTCGATTTTTATGGTCGAAAGGCTGTATTCGCCTGCAACAAGCTGGTAGAATCTTGCGCCATCACTACGTAATAAAGCGTTGTTGGTTTAAACGACGCTTATTTGCACAAATCCATTGACAAAAGAAGGCTAAACGGGCATTCTCCTCGGCCTTTGAATTGTCCATATAGAACACATTTGGGAGTTGGACCTTGGCTAATATCAAATCAGCTAAGAAGCGCGCCGTTCAGTCTGAAAAGGCCCGCAAGCACAACGCTAGCCGTCGCTCTATGATGCGTACTTTCATCAAGAAAGTATACGCAGCTATTGAAGCTGGCGACAAAGCTACTGCACTGAAAGCATTTAACGAAATGCAACCAATCGTGGACCGTCAGGCTGCTAAAGGTCTGATCCACAAAAACAAAGCTGCGCGTCATAAAGCAAACCTGACCGCTCAGATCAACAAACTGGCTTAATCGCCTGCTTGTTGTCGCTTTGTAAAAAAACCCGCGAAAGCGGGTTTTTTTATGCCTGTCGTTTATCACGTAATACGTCACGACTCGCGTTCTGGTTATCGCAGCCAGCTCATGCTTCCGCATGAACTGGTGGGGTATTTTCCGCGCGGCAAGAAACCGTTCTGGCCTATGCCTGAGGCGGCGTAAAGAGCGCCGAATAGTCGCGATGACAAATACGCTGCACCGCCGGATGCTGGATCATTCGTTCGGCAAAGATGGCGTGATACTCCTCCATGACGTTGTCCATGCGTCCGATCTCGACTATCGACTCATCGCTATAGAAATCATGCGCATAGAGCGTCGGTGCGACAAATATCGCATTGTGCGCCGCGCCGAAGGCCTTCATCAACGCCGCATCATCAAACTCGCCCAGAATTTCCACCTGCAAACCCTGCGAGTTAAACCAGTTCAGCAGCTTGCGCCCTAACATGGAACGGCGACCGGGGATCAGCAGTCGACGTTCTTCCAGACAGCCGGGGAACGGTTTTTCCGGCGGCGGATTCATGCACCAGAAGCTCACGCTGCACTCGCCGATTTTCACCGAAAACAGCCCTTCCTGCTGGGTGGAATCGATGGGGCAGTCGGAGATAATCATATCGAGTTTATGCTGGCTTAGCTGCTCCAGCAGCATTTCGTGGGTCGACTCGAAGCAGCGTAAATGGATCTGTTCATTCTCGACGACCGCGGCATCCAGTACGCCGCTCACCAACCTTTTCGACAGCGCGTCCGCAACGCCAACATCAAACAGCAGATTCGACTCTTTACGGTAGTTAACGATGTCGAGCATCTCCTGGCTCAGCGTAAACATGCGATCCGCATAGCGGAACACCAGTTCACCTAATTCGCTAGGCTCCAGCCCCCTTCCTTTGCGCTTGAACAATTTCCCCTGCAGACGTTCTTCCAGCGCCTTTATTTGCCCGGTAATGGTTTGCGGCGTCAGGAACAGCGCTTCCGCCGCGCCAACAACGGAGCCCTCTTTGTAGACATGCCAGAAGTAATACAGGTGGTTGTAGTTGATATGCGACATGCTTCTCTCCCTGATAATGTCCAGGAGAGCCGTAGCGGCTCTCCGTGAGATGTTAAGCCGCGTAGCCCGAATCCGTTACGCGCTTACGCAATATTATGTACCCCGTGACGGCCGATAATATCGATCCAATCAGGATGCCAAGCTTGGCCCAGTTGATCAATCCGGGGTCGACGCTACCGAAGGCCAGGGTGGCAATAAAGATCGACATTGTGAAGCCAATCCCACACAGGATGCCGACCGCCATAATTTGCTTACAGGTGGTTCCTTCGGGTAACGAAGCCCATTTCAGCTTAAGTGCCAGCCAGCAGAAGACGCTAATACCCAACGGCTTACCGATAAACAGCCCGGCAATAATACCCAACGGCAGCAGTGAGGTCAGCCCTTCGACCGTGACGCCCTGCAAAGAAACGCCCGCGTTAGCGAAGGCGAACAGGGGCAGGATCAGGAATGCCACCCACGGATGCAGCACGTGCTCAAGCTGCTTCGCCGGCGATTTGCCGTTCTGCTCTTTTAGCGGGATCATAAAGCCGACAATGACCCCGGCCAGCGTTGCGTGAACCCCCGACTTAAGAACCGCGGTCCAGAGTATGGCGCCCACCAGAATATAGATCCCAGTACGCCGTACGCCGCACAGATTTAACCCCGCCAGCACAGCAATGGCTCCGGCAGCGACAACCAATGAGACGACGGAAAGATCGTGCGTATAGAACAGCGCAATAATAATAATGGCGCCCAGATCGTCGATAATGGCTAGCGCCATCAGGAAAATCTTCAGCGCGGCGGGCACCCGATTTCCCAGCAGCGCCAGTACGCCCAGCGCGAAGGCAATATCGGTGGCGGCCGGAATTGCCCACCCTTCTCTGGCAATCGAATCCTGGCCGTTAAACGCCAGGTAGACCAGCGCCGGCACCACCATGCCGCCCAACGCCGCGACCACCGGAAACACCGCCTGGCGACGGCTGGCCAATGCCCCCTGATTCATTTCACGCTTCACTTCCAGACCGATAAGCAGGAAAAATACCGCCATCAGCGCGTCGTTAATCCACAACAGCATGTTCTTGTTGATCTCTAACGCACCTACGCGCAGCTGGACGGGCGTTTCCAGAAAAGAGCGATACAGGCCGCTGGTCATGCCGGTATTGGCTAATAACATGGCCATGATGGCGGCCAGGATTAAGATAATGCCCCCGGAAGCATCGCTCTGAAAAAAACGCTGCAGATGTTTCACTTTTACCTCACCTTATCCGCAAACAACTCGATAAAAGTATAATACATATGCGGAAACCTCGAAAAAATCAGTTTTAAATTGCCATTAGACTCGATTTTTACGAATTAACCCTCATTAAGAGATTGGCCGTCCGATCGTCAGTGGGGGCGCTGCGTTGTCCGGACAGGAAGTCAGAGGTACGCCAGATCCATCCTCAACGGACCATAAGGAAAGAATCCGTATCGCCATCTTCAAGGTTATGCGTATTAGCTTAGCGTGAATGGGATGAAGCATGAGCGATTGCCGCGATCGTCGACGCTTTTTATGTCCCCATAAGATATTTAAAAATTATACCAATGGGAAATCTCTCTTTACGTCATTAGCATGATTGACAGGATAATCAATATATGAATATCTCGACAATTGCTGTACCAAGAAAGTTTAAAAGGTGACTACTAATCTAATAAACACCTTTGCCCTGAAAAGTATTAAAAAGCCGTGGGTAATTTTTTCATATCGATTAAACGGCCGCCATCAATAGTTATATAGCCGCCTTTTTTCAGTTCAGAGAGAAGCTTCATGGTACGGCTACGGGATATTCCTGTTCGGCGTTGAATGAAGTTAAGCACATTAATACTTTGTCGATATTCGCTGGCATAAGCCCAAAGCTCGATTAATAACGATCTCACCTTCAGATAAGAGTCCACGCCAACCAGTTCACGATCGCGTACGCTCATGACCATCAGACGATAGGCAAGTATTCGTGCGACATCGTGCCACAGATCGCACTCATCAACAGTCTTGATAAAGTCGGGCAGAGACACTGCGCGCCCGCTGCACTTCGTTTCTGCTATCAGAAAGTGTTCTGGCCGGGTCGGAACATTGTAGGTCACCCCATAGCTATCGACTAATCCGATAATGGCGGGAGCAAAAGAGGAATTAACATGAAGTCCGCTGCCACAGCGGCAAAACGAAAATATACCGGACTCCAGCAGCACAATTTTATTTTCCCCGTCTGAATTCAGTAAAAACTCATCTCCGGGAGCCAAATTAAAAGGTTTACCGAAGGGCCATAGCGAGGCGAAGAGTGCATCAAGCGCTGCATGCGGTTTAGCCTGTTGGGAAAAAAGATAGGAATGCAGGGTATTCCCATTATCATTTTCAGCAACGTCTAATTTCATTTTTCATTATTACCATAATCATAGATTACCCCAAGATATACTTAACGGAGGTTATCTTCAATTCATTATAAACATCCTCCCGGAAGTATATTTTTAGCCGCAAGCACGAAAACGCAATACTTAGCACAAAGCGCAAATTCTTAATGTAAACTTCAACAACCACAAATAAATCGCAAAACAAAAAATTAACATAACAATAAAATAACTGCTGAAACTATCTCTCACGAAATAAAAATACACTAAAAAATAGTGATTCAGAAATTAAATATTCTGAATCACTATGAACAGCGATGCATTTTTCAGGCGCTATGGCGGGGTAAATGTGACATTAACTGAAATAGGCCGGTGCGGTATAATACTCAACCATTTTATCTGCAAGCCAACCGCCATCTTCACCATTAGAGTGAATGGTGGTTATGCTTACCGTCGAGCCGCCGCCCCACAGTACTGAGAAAACATGGTAGCCGGGTAGATTCAATGCCTGCATTTGCCCCCAGTCGTAACCCTTATCCTGGCGTAAAAAGTCACCGACGGTCGCCGCGCCGTAAGTTGCGCTATTCACCGTCGTATTGAGCAGATCTGACGCGATGGTATCGAGATCGCAGCCAATACGCGCATCGCCCATGAAGAAGCTTCCGCCCGATGCGTAATGCGCGGCGGCAATTTTACTGTTGCCTTCATCCACGGTTGGCATATGGCCGCCCGGAATTTGCCACAGCATTGCCGGTTTACGCAGAGCTTTAGCCGCGTGTTTTACCATCCCCAGATAATTAAACCAGCAGGTCGCGTTCCAGGCATAGTGCGCTAATGCATCAGGGCTAAAGCAATCGCGCTCAAATTTATCAAAGGCGATAAAGTCTGGCGCATACTCACCGCTATAGACACCCAGCTCATTGATAAAGTTGGCGATAGCGGTCCCCTGCGCGGCCGGATCGGCGTTCGGCCTGAGTACCCAATCTGCCGTTCCTGTCGCCCATACGTTTGTCTGCCAGCCGAATGCCACATCCGGCGCGAACTGCCGCACAAGGTAGTTGATCGCCTGGACATAACCGTAGAGATCGTTAGAGAAAGTCGGCAACACCGGCGCGCTGAATCCCGGAAGCGCAGGCAAAGCGTTAATCGCGGCCGCCAGTTGGACATTAACCTGCATGCTATTCGCTTGACGCACCGCAGCGTAGCCATACGGCTCCTGCTGCATCGCGCCAAGAAAATCGGGGTTCAGCACAAAGGTGGCGGGAACCGGATGCTCGTCATCCTTCCAGGATTGCGCCGCGAGACACTGGGTGATGAAGTTGCCAAAATGGTTACGCAACCGCTGAGCGTCCTGGAGATCGGCGAGCGCGCTGCCGCCGCTGGCATTGGCGGTATACACCACCATGACCGGCATTACGCAACGGCCCGCCTCTTTTTCAATCTCACGTACCAGAGGAACGGTTTTGTGAATCGGGAGCGAATCATAATCAAGAAAGCCGTCGCCGTTTTTATCCACTTCCGCAGCCGGGACGGGGTCACCGCCGCCATCAAAACCATCGTATTTAAACAGGGCGCTGAAGGGGACGTCGCGGTATAGCGATACGGTGTCCGCCGCATTCACCGTCACGCCACCGTGGGCGAGATAGTTTGGCCAGCCTTTAACCTGCAAGGGAACGCCCTGAACAAACTCCAGGGTGATATGGTTGACGCTTTGCAACAGCCGCAGCGGCGCGTCCGGTTCACAGCGCCACGGCGTCCCGGAGAGATAAACCTCTGGCGCCTCAACGCTGTACTGGCCAGGAGCCATAGGCATCGCCAGCGTTTGCAGATGGGGAGTGCTCTCCAGCATCAGAGTATATTGATATTGCCCATAGCAGAACCGATAGCGCTGGGGCGAAACGCCCTCAGGCAAGCCCAGTATAGTGGCCTGAACCTCAACAAAACCATGGCTATCAACCTCCGTCTGCCGGAAACCGACGAGCACCTCTTTCGCCACCCCTTGTTCAGGGGTAAAAATAGTCGGCTGGGCGGGAGTCGTCACCATCTGGTTATTGATAACCGCAGGTTGCAAACCCATCTGATAGCGGTGCCCCGCGGTAAGCCGGGTCACCAGCTGCATTTGATTGACGGGCATTGTCAGGGTTCTTTCGCAGACACCAGATTCCGTCCACAGCTCAACCACCATTTCCGCGCCGATGAACTCAGGGCCATCGACAGTCAGGCGTACCGAAGCCAACGGTACTGGCGGTTGATACGCAACCCGGCAGGTCTGGGCGTCATGGCCGGAAACAAGCTTAAGCGGATACGTCGATTCAACGGGCGCGATCCGCATATCATCATTGCACAGCTCCAGCACGGTGATAGCGTAATCGCCGGCGCTAAGATCGCCGATGACTAAAGCCTGCCCCCACTCGCCGGCAAAGCGTTGTGATGTTGCGTCTGGATAGCGCAGATCGATGGTCGGCTTGAGGATTGTGCTTTCCGCCAACGGTGGAAACTGAATTTCAATCGTCCCCTGACGGCCAGGATCGTGCGCCAGGGTTGCGGTTAAGCCGCTCATCGTGACCGGAGTTTGGGTCGCGGAAAGAAAGAACTGCAGCTCGGCGCTGGCCCCGGCCGTCAGCCAGAACTCGCCATCATGATGAATGGTAATCGTATTTTTCTCGATGGGCCAACCGCCGTCGCTGCCCAGCGTCACGGGCTTATTGCCGAGCAAAGAACCGCTGAACGGGCTGTAAGGATCGGGATGCCCGCTGGCGGTAAACTCCAGCTTAAGTTGATTAAGATCGATAGAGTGGGAATAGAGATTGGTCAGCGTCAGGGTGACGCGCTGATACCAGCTGGTCGTACTCAGCTGGCTTGCCGCAATAACTATCCCTTCCTCTTCCTTAACCGCATCATCGCCCTGCTCTTGAGGTTCCGGAGCAACCTCATCCGTTTCCTCATCAGCAGGGATATTGTCTTCAGGTTCGGGCTTCAGGCTATCAGTATCATCATCGGCGGGAACTTCAGGTTCTGGCTCAACCTCATCTGCAGCGTCATCCGTTGTCTCGTCTTGTGCCGAAGAGGCCAGCGTTAATGTGAAGGTCGAGAGTTTTACCGGAACCTGAGTGGCGGCAAAACTGAAGAATAACGTACCGCTTTCGCCCGGCTGCAGTAACAGCTGCCGGCTGTTATTAATAATGATTTCATTGACGTCAACGGTCCCCTGTGATTTACCGCTTAACGTAAGAGGCATGTCCCCTTTGAGTGTACCGCCAAAATTTCCCCACGGATCCTGATGGCCGGACCCGGTAAAGCTAATGACCGCATGATTCATATCCACGGCACGGTTATTTTCATTGGTGATGGTTAACGTGATTTTTTGATACCAGCTATTCACATCGATCTGGCTGTTTTTAATCGAGACCGTCATTGACAACACTCCTCGTTCCCTGGTGGAAAAAGCCCCGGTTTTCCGGGGCTTGTATTGTTGAACTCAATCCTTTTCCTTTAATGAAAAAGATTAGTAAGCACCAAGGTCAGTCCACGCCTGGCCCGCAGCGCAGTTCAGGTCCGGCTGGTCGCCCTGAGACCACCATTTCACCTGGTAGTTATGGCCTTTCCAGCTTACCGTTTCGAATGATCCCCAGTTCCCACCGTACACGGTAGCGGCATCCCACAGCGGGTAAGGCGTAGTCGCGTCATCCCCCGAAGTCTCATCTTCTGCCGGCGTGGTATCCTCTTCCGGCTCTACTGGCACAACGCTATCTTCCTCTTCCGGCTCAGGCTGAATCTGAGACGCAGCCGGAACGGCGACCAGCACGAAACGTTGCTGGGAAGAAGGCTCGCCCCAGACATCCCGGACAAACAGGGTGAACTGGAAGTTGGTTTTAACGGAAACGTCCGGAACGACGAACTCGATCACAGGAACGGTTTTGTCAGCCACGGTGATTTCAGACGGAACACCCCAGCTGAAGGTGATATCGTCTTTATCTTCGTCAGAGGATCCTTCACCGGAAAGCTGTACGGTAGAACCGCCGACGACGCGCAGTTCAACGACGGCTTTCGGCGCGTGGTTCACGTCGGTAGTCGCATCCTCTTCATCCGGTGTATCCGCCGGGTCGACGTTGATGCCTTCGAAATAGAACGGCTCCATATCGATAACTTCAGACGCTATTTCATAGCCCAGACCTTCACGGGCGGCGTTAACCAGCACGCCGTTGTCCTGGTCGATTGTCCAGGTGAACAGCGCGCCCAGGCCGAGGCTGGCGGCGTATTCGCCCTTGGCTTTCACCGTGCGCGGCGTATCCAGGGACATAAACAGTTTGCTGTCAGGGTTGTAGAGGTAGTCTGCGTCGGCAACCTTGTCGGTGTAGACGTTGAAGCCGTTACGGCCTTTCTGGTTTTCCAGATCCAGGTAGTTATAAATGGTGTCGTACCATTCGGTGGTCCCCGATTCGAAGGAGCCGACGGTGTTGCCGGTACCCGGGTTATAGGTGCCCTTCAGCGGAGACAGGGATTCCAGCTCCGCGTTGCGGCCGTTACGGGTGTAGGCAGCGTAACCAATGTTAATGCGCTCTGCCGGGAAGCCTTCGGCAAGCAGATGGTCGACGATGGTATCGACCGCCCAGCCGCCTTCTTCCAGCGCCTTCAGGTTGGTGTGATGAGTCAGGGTTTCCGCCCACGGCGTACCGAAGAAGTCATAGGTCATCACGTTGATGCCGTACAGACCGGCCTGCATCAGCGCTTTCACGTTGGAGTAGTCGAAGGTCTTCACCACCGCGGAGCTGGCAATGGAGATTTTGACGTTGCTCAGACCGGCGGAATCCAGCTGCTTACGCAGTTCGCCAATCAGCAGCGCGTAGTTCTCGCCGTCTTCCGGGCCGTACGGGTTGCCCGCGCCTTCGGCATTCGGATATTCCCAGTCGATATCCACTTCGCTGAACATCGGGAACTGTTTGAACAGTTTTACCACGCCTTTGGCGAAGGTTTTACGCGCGGAATCAGAAGCCGCGGTTTCGTGGAAGCCGTTACTCATGCTCCAGCCGCCGATGCTCATGGACAGCACCAGGTCGTGGCCCTGCTGCTTCGCTTTGGCCTGCAGATCGCGCAGGCCGCCGAGCAGGCCTTTAGTATTACTCTGGGTCACGGTCTTCGGATCGACATCCCAGCCGCTGACGGTGTGGCCAACGTTAACGTAAGACTGGAAGTCGCCCCACGGGTCGAGGAAGGTCGGCTCATATTTGACTTTCCCGCACTGATCGGCACCTTCAGCAACCACGTCGCGCCACAGGTTGTCTACTTTGTGGAAGCCGGTCACGCCGACGAAACCGACGATGATTTTGTCGTAGGCGGTAGGGGAGACGTTGGACAGGTCGTAGCCGCGACCGCGGTTATCTTTTGAATCATCGCCCTGCAGACGACCGTCATACTGTGACCAGTCGGTGTAGTAGCCGAAGACTTTGGGTTTGCTGGTGGAGGCTTTGTATTTGTTATAGACCGGTTTAGCGACGCGAGCGGAGGTATAGCTGTATGCGCTCACTTCTGTTGCCGGGTTAAAGCCGTCAGCGGCGTTGCTGGTTTCGGTCAGCGTATCGCCTTGAATCAATTTGCTGGTAGCCATGTTTAATTTCCTTTTAAGTTTGAAAAATTGTCGCAGTTCGTTCTGCCGGGCCAATAATCCAATCCTTACGAGGTGATGGCTAATCACAAAACATCACGTTTTCGATACGGGCCTCGTACTAATTTATGAGGCTAAAATGATAGTAATAATCTCCGGCTCATCAGCAGGTAAACGCATCTCATCAAAGCAGGGTTAAAACATCAGCAGCATAGTAAATATCATTAATCAACTAGTTAAATATCATTTAACTTACATGAGATTATGTGATTAAGCTCTCACCATCAAATGACATTACAATAATACGGATGACAAGTAATAGATTAAGACAATTCTCGTACAATATATTTAACGCAAGAAAACAGGATCATATCTAAAGGACGACAATATGAAAACTTATCTCATCAACGACAATTGCGTTTATAATGAAGGAAAGTATGAACTGAGAACCGCTTCCAACTCAAAGGTCATTAAAATGACGGCAATGAGGGCAAAGTGTCTTAGCTTCATCATCGAAAATGCTGATATGGATATTATTGAGCGCCAAAAAATAACCACAGAGTTATGGGGAAGTCGTAGCCATTTTGTCAATGATGCAAATTTAACGCAAATACTCTACCTGATCAGACGAGACCTGAAGTCACTTGGAATAAACGATCTCTTCATCACCATCCCCAGACAAGGCATTCAGGTTAATAAAGAGATCCCGATTAAAGCAATGGAAAGCAAAAAGAAAGAAAATAAAAGACAGGTTTTCAGAAAGACGCTGGCAGCATTAACCACGGTATTTTCTGTCACCCTCGGCACAGTGATGTATTTGCATATTCATTAATTCAAGGAGAGAAAAAATGAACCCAATCATTGATGGTATTTTGGCGATGGAAGGCGGTTATAGCCTGAACCCGAAAGATAAAGGTGGTGCAACCAACTGGGGAATCACTGAGGCAACAGCCCGGGCCCATGGTTATACCGGTGAGATGATCAACCTGACGCGCACTGAAGCATTTTCTATTCTCGAAGAGGATTATTGGATTAAACCCGGCTTCGAGCAGATATCAACACTCTCCTGGCCCATTTCCTTTGAACTCTGCGATGCCGCAGTCAATATTGGCCCCCACTATCCCTGCGTGTGGCTACAGCGCTGGCTAAATGCACTCAATCGGGAAGAAAGAAGCTACCAGGATATCAACACCGATGGCAAGATTGGCCCCCGAACGCTCGCGGCCCTCAAGCATTTTCTGACCTTGCGGGGTCAGCAGGGGGAGGAGGTATTAGTCAAAGCGCTTAACTGTAGCCAGGGCGCCTACTACCTGGATATCACTGAAAAAAACAGACAAAATGAAGAGTTCATTTTTGGCTGGATGAAAGCCAGAGTCAAATAACACGATCATTTAATTATAGCTAATAAAAGACTCAGGGATGAGCCTTTTATCATGATCGATATACATTAAATATGTAGTTAATGTATTTTTGCGTCGTCCAGCGCTTTTTTAATTTTCTCGCCAAGAATTTTTAAAATCGGCCCTGCGAATACTCCGCCAAGACCGGCGGCGATTAGCACCATATTAAAACTAAGCTCTTTTTCAATCGCCACAGCGCTGAGCAAAAAACTGGTAAAACAGGAAACCACCACCTGGGTCAGACAGTGCATAATTCCCTTATGGGAATGGTCGTCACCCTCTTGCTTATCACGGCGGATAAGATAGCTAACAAATCCCCCCCAGGCGCCGGTAGCAATAATTGTGAACAATATTTCGACTTCCAGCAAAACGACTTCCGTGGTTTCGAGATGGTTGGGAATAGACATAGTACACTCCTTGATTAACTCATATAAAAAGGCACCACCAGAGTGTAGGTAGGTTGACTATTTTAAAATAATCAAAGAGTATCAAACCAAACCATATTTGATATAGTGTTTGAAAAGATACTCCTCAGCGACGAAATGATGACAGCGTGTGTAACCGGGAGACAACTTCGTTAATGATGGATATATTTTTACTATTTTTGTCCCATGATGCATAAATCTGTATAGATTTGAACGTGAGTTCAGGTGGCGGCTGAACAAACTTAATATCATATTTGCGCTGATTTTTATAAAAAAGTGCCAGCTTTAACGGCATTAATGCGATTAATGAGGTGCGTTCAATCATACTTAACATCCCATTAAGTGAATCGGTGCGATAGCCGATAATGCGTGATCCTTTATAATAAAGATTATCTTTAAAAAGGCCTTTATCATTTATAATCATCGGAGAATACCTACCCAGTTGATACATCGCGTGACGAGAAGAATAGAAATGATGTAATGAGATATGAGGTAAGGTACTCAGGATATGGTTGCTGGCGAAAATGCAAACAAAGCTCCTGAAGCTGTCGATAAGCTGATTATCAATTCCCGGGATATTCAACGGCTCGCTGCTAATCAGAAGATCGCATTCCGCAGTGAGTAGTAAATCAGCCAGCACCTCGCGGGAAAGATTTCGTGATGAATAATGATTTAGTAACACGTGCTCAAAGATATCGTCTGCATAAAGCTGAGAGAGGTAGTAAGTCTCAACGATATCTCCGCCTAAAATAGTCATCCTGGCGTCAGCGTTATCTTTTTTGTCGGAAATAAATGTGCTCTCTACCAATTCCATCACCTGACGGAAATTTTGATAGATTTCAATCGCCTTCGCGGTAGGTAACAAACCATCTTTACCACGAACAAACAACTCTTCCTGATAATACCCTTGTAAACGGCGGAGCGCCAATGACACGGCAGAAGGGGTAATTCCAAGTTTTTTGGCTGCTTTAGCAGCATTTCCAGCCGAAATAACAGCGTCAAGAGTCTTGATTAAATTATAATCAAAATCCTTATTGGCACCTTTCGATCCCATCCGCTGCAGGCCTCTAAAAATGAAAAAAGCAATATAGATAATACTCAAAATAAATCAATTGTTAGCCCTGATAAATAATAGGTTAATTTAAATAGTGTGGAAGCCGGATAGAAAAAAGCCCGGGCACGAAGGCCCGGGCTTGGAGAAAGTCAGGAAATGAATAGCAATTAGCGCGTCAAATCATCGAAAAACTTCTTCACACCATCGAAGAAACTTTTAGAGCGCGGACTGTTCTTCTCACCCGTTGGTCCACCAAAGCTCTCCTGAAGATCTTTCAGCAGCTGCTTTTGTTTATCGTTAAGACCAACCGGAGTTTCAACCACCACGCGGCACAGCAGATCGCCCTGCGCACCGCCGCGCACGGACTTCACGCCTTTACCGCGCATCCTGAACAGCTTACCTGTCTGCGTCTCGCCCGGCACTTTAAGATTTACACGACCGTCCAGCGTCGGAACCTCAATCTCTCCGCCGAGAGCAGCCATGGTGAAGTTAATCGGGACTTCGCAGTACAGATTATTTCCTTCACGCTCGAAAATGGCGTGCTGCTTAACCTGGACCTGTACATACAGATCGCCAGCAGGTGCGCCATGCTCGCCCGCTTCACCTTCACCTGCCAGACGAATACGGTCGCCGGTATCGACGCCCGCCGGGATTTTAACCGACAGCGTTTTGGTTTTCTCAACGCGACCATGACCGTGGCATTTATTGCACGGATCTTTAATCAGCGTACCGCGCCCCTGGCAATGCGGACAGGTCTGCTGAACGGCGAAGAAACCCTGGCGCATCTGGACCTGGCCCGCACCGTGACAGGTTGGGCAAGTCTGCGGCTGGCTACCCGCTTTGGCTCCGCTGCCGTGGCAAACGTCGCACTCTTCCAGAGTCGGGATACGGATCTCTTTGGTTACGCCGCGAACGGCTTCTTCGAGCGTCAGATCCATGTTATAGCGCAGGTCCGAGCCGCGCGCTGCGCGCTGGCGACCGCGTCCGCCGCCAAAGATATCGCCGAAAACATCGCCAAAGATATCGCTGAAATCCGCGCCGCCACCAAAACCACCGCCGCCGCCGCCCATGCCGCCCTGCTCAAATGCGGCGTGACCGTACTGATCGTAGGCTGCACGCTTCTGGGCATCGGTCAGGATTTCATACGCTTCTTTGATTTCTTTGAATTTAGCTTCAGCCTCTTTATCACCCTGGTTACGGTCCGGGTGATACTTCATGGCCAGGCGCTTATACGCCTTTTTGATTTCACGCTCTTCCGCTGTTCTGGAAACGCCTAAAATCTCGTAATAGTCTTGCTTTGCCATTGGTGTTTTTCAGCCCCTTAACATGCGTGCACGGGCGGAGAGGAAACCTCTTCGCCCGTGCCAGTGTTTTACCCGTTCAAAGGGCGATTATTTTTTGTCTTTCACTTCTTCGAACTCAGCGTCAACAACATCGTCGTCCTTCGCGTTGCTCTCGGAAGCGTCAGCGCCGCCAGCCTGCTGCTGAGCGTGCTGCTGCTGAGCGATTTCCATCAGCTTCTGGGAAGCCTGGGCCAGCGCCTGCATTTTCGCTTCAATATCGGCTTTATCTTCACCTTTCAGCGAAGTTTCCAGCGCGGTCAGCGCAGACTCGATAGCGGTTTTATCGTCAGCCGGCAGTTTATCGCCTGCTTCTTCAACCTGCTTACGCGTGCTGTGCAGCAGGTGGTCACCCTGGTTACGGGTCTGTACCAGTTCTTCAAACTTACGGTCAGCTTCCGCGTTAGCTTCAGCATCGCGTACCATTTTCTGAATCTCTTCTTCGTTCAGACCAGAAGAGGCTTTGATGGTGATCTTCTGCTCTTTACCGCTGTTTTTATCTTTCGCGGACACATGCAGGATACCGTCAGCATCGATGTCGAAAGTCACTTCGATCTGAGGCATACCGCGCGGTGCCGGGTTGATACCATCCAGGTTGAACTGACCCAGAGATTTGTTATCCGATGCGCGTTTACGCTCACCCTGAATAACATGGATGGTTACCGCAGACTGGTTGTCTTCAGCAGTTGAGAACACCTGGCTGTGCTTGGTCGGGATGGTGGTGTTCTTATTGATCAGCGCAGTCATCACGCCGCCCATGGTTTCGATACCCAGAGACAGCGGGGTAACGTCCAGCAGTAGAACGTCTTTCACTTCACCCGTCAGGACGCCGCCCTGAACAGCAGCGCCAATGGCAACGGCTTCGTCCGGGTTAACGTCTTTACGCGGCTCTTTACCGAAGAACTCAGCAACTTTTTTCTGCACCATCGGCATACGGGTCTGACCACCGACCAGGATAACGTCCTGGATATCGGATACGGACAGGCCAGCATCCTGCAGAGCAACTTTCAGCGGCTCGATGGAACGGTTAACCAGATCTTCTACCAGGCTTTCCAGTTTCGCACGGGTCACTTTGATGTTCATATGTTTCGGACCGGTGGCATCTGCGGTGATGTACGGCAGATTCACGTCGGTCTGCTGAGCGGAAGAGAGTTCAATCTTCGCTTTCTCAGCGGCTTCTTTCAGGCGCTGCATCGCCAGCGGGTCGTTACGCAGGTCAATGCCCTGATCTTTCTTAAACTCGTCAACGAGGTAGTTGATCAGACGGGTATCGAAGTCTTCACCGCCCAGGTGGGTATCACCGTTGGTCGCCAGAACTTCGAAGGTTTTTTCGCCATCAACTTCGTCGATTTCGATAATGGAGATATCGAAGGTACCACCACCGAGGTCGTACACCGCGATAGTGCGGTTGCCGACTTCTTTATCCAGACCGTAAGCCAGCGCAGCGGCAGTCGGTTCGTTGATGATACGTTTGACTTCCAGACCTGCAATACGGCCGGCGTCTTTGGTTGCCTGACGCTGAGCATCGTTAAAGTAAGCAGGTACGGTAATAACCGCTTCAGTTACCGGTTCACCCAGGTAATCTTCAGCCGTTTTCTTCATTTTCTTCAGCACTTCGGCAGAGATCTGCGGCGGTGCGGTTTTAGTGCCTTTCACATCAAGCCATGCGTCGCCATTGTCTGCGGCAACGATTTTGTACGGCATGATAGAAACGTCACGCTGGACTTCTTCGTCCTGGAAGCGGCGGCCAATCAGGCGTTTAATCGCAAACAGGGTATTTTGCGGGTTTGTCACTGCCTGACGTTTAGCCGGCTGACCAACCAGAGTTTCACCATCCTGGGTATAGGCAATGATAGAAGGCGTGGTGCGATCGCCTTCGGCGTTCTCCAGCACGCGTGCAGTAGTGCCATCCATAATCGCTACACAAGAGTTGGTAGTACCCAGGTCGATACCAATAATTTTACCCATCTAAACGTCTCCACTAAAAATTCAGTCAACATGTGGTTGTGAACCTGTAATAAGGGCGAAACGTGCGGTTTCAACTACCCAGACATCATTTTTTTTCAGGTTCATTCACTGCGGTTGACTACAAGATGGGGTCGCCCACCGCGGCATCAAGGGGGGATACAAAAAAATTTTTGCCCTGCCCGCGCCGACGGGTGGCAAGCAGGCCTCATAAGCGGTCCGGAAAGCGGGCCTAAAAACGCACAAAATATAATTAATGATAATAATTAAAGTTAAATATATTCATAAAACAATTGACATAATCCGCAATGATTACGTGCTAAAGACAATAAAGTTCCGGTGATAAAATACGCCCCCGCTATGACTCATCCAATATTCAGGAAATCCTCATGAAATCACTGATTCATATATCAGCAGGGTTATTTTTAAGCACCGCCTTAATAACGTCAGCATCCGCTAACGATCATAAAATTTTAGGGATTGTCGCCATGCCGCGAAATGAGACTAACGATCTCACGCTGAAGCTACCGGTATGCCGGGTGATTAAGCGTATCCAGCTCACTGCCGATCGCGGCGACATCCAGCTCTCCGGCGCGACGGTGTACTTTAAAGCCAGCAATAGCGCCAGCCAGAGCCTCAACGTTCCATCAACCATCAAACAGGGGGCAACCACCGACTGGATTAACATTAATAGCGACAACGATAACAAGCGCTGCGTAAAAAAAATCGCTTTTTCTGGCCACACGATTAACTCTTCTGACATGGCCTCGCTAAAAATCATTGGCGACGATTAATATTACTGTTCACCTTGTCTGGTATTTATGAAAATTAATTATCTGGATGATGAAGACCTCTCTTTTCTTCATCGCTGTAGCGAAGAGCATCTGGAAACATTCACCCGAATTCTGACCCACAATGAGAATGGAAAGCCGCGCCTTTCAAGTACGCTATTACGTAATCAAACTTTCCAGGCGATGGCAGGGCATCCCGAACGCTATCGTCGCAACTGGCAGCTCATTGCCGGCGAGCTCCAGCACTTCGGCGGCGACAGCATCGCCAACACGCTGCGTCGTCACGGAAAGTTCTACCGGGAAATTTTGCTGGATGTTTGCAAGCGGCTAAAAATCAAAGCCGATAAGCACACCTCTACGCCGGAAATAGAACAGCATCTTCTGGAGCACTTCCTTGAACACAGCTGGAAGAAGATGGACGATCGGCAGAAAGCTGACTTCTTCACTGCCGTTGAGTGTCGGGTCAACGACCATAAAGCATTACTTCCCCATCTGCTGCAGACAAATAAGCTGGCGCAGGGCGTCAACCACCTTCTGGAAATCCGGCTGGCGAAGATCCTGCGCACGCACGCCGCGGTTAGCGTCATCGGCCACGGTCTGGTTCGCGGCGCGGGGCTTGGCGGCCCCCTCGGCGCCGCGTTTAATGGCGTCAAAGCCGTGAGCGGCAGCGCTTATCGCGTGACCATCCCGGCCGTACTGCATATTGCCTGTTTACGGCAAATGACCAGTCTTTATCAGGTGAAAAATGAAATTGGTGAAAAATACCCCGCCAGATCATAGACAGTTTCGCAGCGCCTAATTATTATGCCGCGCCCCGTCGCTGAGAGACGGGGAATGCTTCCCTTTCTAATCATTATTTTGAGGAATTATGGGCAACACTAAGTTGGCTAATCCGGCACCGCTGGGCCTTATGGGCTTCGGCATGACCACTATTCTGCTTAACCTGGCAAATAGCGGCCTGTTCGCGTTTGATGTAGCTATCCTGGCGATGGGCATTTTTTACGGCGGCATTGCGCAGATTTTTGCCGGCCTGCTGGAGTTTAAAAAAGGCAACACCTTTGGTTTAACCGCATTCACGTCTTACGGCGCTTTTTGGCTGACGCTGGTTGCTATTCTTCTGATGCCGAAAATGGGCCTTGCAGAAGCACCCAACGCGCACTTCCTCGGTATGTACCTGGGACTATGGGGCGTTTTTACCCTGTTTATGTTCTTTGGCACCCTGAAAGCCGCGCGTATGCTGCAGTTTGTTTTCCTCAGTCTGACCATGCTGTTCGCGCTGCTGGCGATTGGTCACCTGGCTGATAACGAAGGCATCGTTAAGATTGCGGGCTGGGTCGGTCTGGTCTGTGGCGCTAGCGCCATCTATCTGGCGATGGGTGAAGTGCTGAACGAGCAGTTTGGCCGCACCGTTCTGCCAATCGGCGAAAAGCATTAATTAACGTCGCCGCTCGCGAGCGGCGACGTGAGCCCTATCGATTTACGGCAGGCGCTGCAGTTCAGCTTTCGGCGCAGCGACCTGTTGTTCCAGCCCCTGGCGCAGCCAGATCCCCAGCCCCAATCCCATCAACGACAGTGCCAGCACGTACCACGCGGGCGCCATCGGCGAAACGCCCATCAGCATGGTCACCGCAATCGGCGTCAGACCGCCAAAGATGGCGTAAGAGACGTTATAAGAGAATGAGATACCGGTAAAACGCACTTCAGCCGGGAACGCGCGCACCATCACATACGGAACCGCCCCGACCACGCCGACGCACAGCCCCACCGCACCGTAAAGCAGGAACAGGCGCTGCGGGCTATCGCCGGAAAGATGATAGAACGCCCAGCTTGCCGCCGCGAGGAATACGCTGCCGACAATAAACGTGCGGCTGGCGCCAAAACGGTCAGCGGCCAGCCCTGCCAGCAGGCAGCCGATACACAGCATGATAGTGGCAATACTGTTCGCCTGCAGGGTGATTGCGGGGGCAAAACCGTAGTGCTTTTGCAGCCAGACCGGCGACATCAGGATCACCACCACCACGCCGGCGGATAAAAGCCAGGTCAGCAGCATTGAGACCACCACCGCTTTCTGATGCTTCAGCGCGACGGCTTTAACCGGCAGCTCCTGCGCTAACGCTTTACGCTGCTGCATTTCGAGGAAAATCGGCGTCTCCTGGAGCCAACGGCGCAGATACATGGCGACAAGACCAAACGCGCCGCCTAACAGGAACGGAATACGCCAGCCGCCATCGTGGATACCCTGAGGAGTCAGATGAGTATTAATCAGCGTCGCGACGACCGACCCCAGTAATATCCCCACCGTCAGGCCAGCGGTCAGCGTACCGCAGGCGATACCTATTCTTTTTTCCGGTACATGCTCCGCCACAAAGACCCAGGCGCCGGGGACTTCACCGCCAATCGCCGCCCCCTGAAGAATGCGCATAAGCAGCAGCAAAAGCGGCGCCACGATGCCTACCGACGCGTAGGTGGGCAGCAGGCCAATCGCCAGCGTAGGCAGCGCCATCAGTAAAATACTCAGGGTAAACATCTTCTTACGCCCGACCAGATCGCCAAAATGGGCCATAATGATGCCGCCAAGAGGACGAGCTAAATAGCCCGCCGCAAAAATGCCGAAGGTCTGCACCTGGCGCAGCCATTCCGGGATATCGGCCGGGAAAAATAGCTCGCCGACAACGGCGGCGAAGAAGACAAAGATAATGAAATCGTAAAACTCCAGCGCGCCGCCGAGGGCGGCCAGCGTCAGCGTTTTATAATCCTGTCGATTCAGAGGTCGGGTGTAGTGTGACATAACGGGCAATCATCCAGAGGTATGAAGATATTCTACGCACGGTGTAAAGTAAAAAACACTATATCGTAAATAAAACAACACACCACTGGTGATGCAGGTTATATCAGGAATACGGTAAATTCAGGATAATGTTTCACGCCTGGCGCTTTTAGGACGGAAAGCTGCTACTACTTCGCCGTTTGTTTCCACGTAAGGCCCCTCAAGCAGCTGTACACAATACGGTACACTCGCGAAAACGCCGTGCACCAGCACGTTACCTTCCGCATCTTTCACACCTTCCAGCGTTTCCTCAATCGCCTTTGGCTGCCCGGGCAGGTTAAGGATCAGCGCCTGCTTGCGGATAACGCCAACCTGACGAGACAGAATGGCCGTCGGCACAAAGTGCAGGCTCACCTGGCGCATTTGCTCACCAAAGCCGGGCATCACCCGATCGGCAATCGCCAGCGTCGCATCCGGGGTGACATCACGGCGGGCCGGGCCCGTGCCGCCTGTAGTCAGGACCAGATGGCAGCCCATTTCATCGACCAGTTCACATAGGGTTTGCTCGATAATAACCTGTTCATCCGGGATCAAGCGGGTTTGCAATTCGAAAGGCGTGGAGAGCGCACGGGCCAGCCACGCTTCAAGCGCGGGAATGCCTTTATCCTGATAGACGCCGCTGGAGGCGCGATCGGAAATGGAAACTAAGCCGATTCGTAAGGTGTTCATGATTATTCCGTTCAAACAGTATTAATAGACAGAATAATACACCGAGGGGAGCAAGGCAGACAGTTTAATGTGGCCGACGGACGCCGGCCACATGGGGGATTACAGCAGATCGCCGATCATTTTTTCCAGTTTTTCCTGGTCGATCGCAAACTTGCGGATGCCTTCCGCCAGTTTATCTACCGCCATCGGATCCTGGTTGTGCTGCCACAGGAATTCAGATTCGGTGATACGCGCCGGACGCGCTTTAACTTCGCCGCTGAAGGCCAGTTTGCGCTCGATGGCGCCTTCGCTTTCCGCCAGCTCTTTCAGCAGCGCAGGAGCGATAGTCAGACGGTCACAGCCGGCCAGTTCGAGGATCTCGCCGAGGTTACGGAAGCTTGCGCCCATAACCACCGTTTCGTAACCGTGCTGTTTGTAGTATTCGTAGATTTCGCTTACGGACACCACGCCCGGATCTTCTGCCGGCGCGTACTCTTTCTTATCGGTGTTGGCTTTGTACCAGTCGAGGATACGACCAACGAACGGAGAAATCAGGAATACGCCCGCTTCCGCACAGGCACGCGCCTGAGCGAAGGAAAACAGCAGCGTCAGGTTACAGTTGATGCCTTCTTTTTCCAGCTGCTCAGCGGCGCGAATGCCCTGCCAGGTAGAAGCCAGTTTAATCAGAATGCGATCGTTGCCGATACCAGCATCGTTGTACAGTTTGATGAGGCGCTTAGCTTTGGCGATAGAAGCCTCGGTGTCATAGGACAGGCGAGCATCAACTTCGGTGGAAATACGGCCAGGGATCAGCTTAAGAATTTCGAGACCAATGTTCACCGCCAGCTTATCGGAAGCATCGATAATCTGCTGCGCGCGGTCGCTGCTCTGGCCGCGAGCCCAGGCAACGGCGTCATCAATCAGCTTACGGTACTCAGGGATCTGAGCCGCGCCGAGAATCAAAGAAGGGTTAGTCGTGGCGTCCTGAGGCTGATACAGCTTCATTGCCGCGATATCTCCGGTATCAGCTACGACAGTGGTGTACTGACGCAGAGAAGTCAATTTATCCGTCATGATAGTGTTTCTCTTAAACAGCAGTTAAGGGGATGTAACCGGTCTGCCAAGATGATAACACGCTGCCGGGGCAGCGCAACCGCCTACAATGCATGAGCGCAGAGTGTGATAAACTGGGCCAATTAATTCCCTGAACACTAAAGGATTGTCACTGGATTGGTAGCGCTTACACTCGCGCACCGATATGGGCAAGAGGATGCTTGATGCCTGATTTTCTGTCGTTTATCAATGAAATACTCTGGGGCTCGGTAATGATTTATCTGTTACTGGGCGCTGGCGTCTGGTTTACCTGGCGAACAAAATATATTCAGTTCCGTTATATCCGCCAGTTTAGCAGAAGTCTGAAAAAGAGCCTTCAGCCGCAGCCCGGCGGGTTAACCTCTTTTCAGGCGCTCTGTATGAGTCTGGCGGCCCGCGTGGGCAGCGGCAATATGGCAGGCGTGGCGCTGGCCATTGCCGCAGGTGGCCCCGGCGCCGTTTTCTGGATGTGGGTCTCGGCGCTGCTCGGCATGGCCAGCAGTTTCGCCGAATGTTCTCTCGCGCAGCTTTATAAAGAGCGCGACTCCCGCGGGCACTTTCGCGGTGGCCCGGCCTGGTATATGGCCCGGGGACTCGGCATGCGCTGGATGGGCGTGCTGTTTTCTATTCTTCTCCTGCTGGCCTACGGCGTCATCTTTAATACCGTACAAGCCAACTCCGTTGCCCATGCCATGGAGTATGCGTTTCGTTTACCCGATGTTATCACCGGCGGCGTCCTGGCGGCGCTGACCCTGCTGGTCATCGTTCGCGGGATTCGCGGCGTAGCGCGGCTGATGCAGTGGCTCGTGCCGCTTATGGCTTTATTGTGGGTGCTGACCAGCCTGATTATCGGCCTGTGGCATATCACCGCCCTGCCGACGATTTTTGAAATCATTTTCCGCTGCGCTTTCGGCTGGCAAGAGGCCGCTGCGGGCGCGGTGGGCTACACCATCAGCCAGGCGCTCACCAGCGGCTTTCAGCGCGGGATGTTTTCCAATGAAGCGGGTATGGGTTCGACGCCAAATTCCGCCGCCGCTGCCGCCTCCTGGCCCCCTCATCCCGCGGCGCAGGGGATCGTACAAATGATTGGCGTCTTTATTGATACCATCGTGATCTGTACCGCCAGCGCAGTGATCATCATGCTGGCGCCGCGAGACGGCAACGAAGAAGCGGCAAGCGGCATTCAGGCTATCCAGCATTCGATGAGCAACCTCGTCGGCGACTGGGGTTCCAGCTTTGTCGCTTTTATCGTGCTGCTGTTCGCCTTCAGTTCGATCGTCGCAAACTATATCTATGCCGAAAATAATCTCATTTTTCTCCGCATGGATAGCCTGCGTAACATCTGGCTGCTGCGTCTGCTCACGCTGTGTATGGTCGTCACCGGCGCGATGGTCAGCCTACCGGTGGTCTGGCAGATGGCGGATATCATCATGGCGCTGATGGCTATAACTAACCTGACGGCTATCCTGCTGCTGTCGCCGACGGTGCGGATCATTGCCAGCGATTATCTGCGACAGCGGAAGCTGGGCCAGCGGCCGGAATTTGACGTCACCCGCTACCCTGAAATTCATCAGCAGCTGGTACCGGGAACATGGGACAACCTGCCGCGCGAATAGCGCGGCAATCGCAGCTATCGATCCTCTCATGACGTTTTTTTGCTAAAGTCGTCAAAAATTTCCTGTAAGGACTGGATATGCTCATTCTGATTTCACCTGCAAAAACGCTCGATTATCAAAGCCCGCTGGCAACGACGCGTTATACCCAGCCAGAGCTACTGGAACACTCTCAGGAGCTTATCGGCATTGCCCGTCAGCTGTCGGCACCGCAGATTGGTAAACTGATGGGCATCAGCGACAAGCTGGCTGACCTGAACGCGACCCGCTTTCACGACTGGCAGCCAGACTTCACCCCGGACAACGCCCGTCAGGCGATCCTGGCGTTTAAGGGTGATGTCTATACCGGCCTGCGGGCAGAGACCTTTAGCGAAGCCGATTTCGATTTTGCCCAGCAGCATCTGCGGATGCTTTCCGGCCTGTACGGCGTTCTGCGCCCGCTGGATCTGATGCAGCCCTATCGTCTGGAGATGGGGATTAAGCTTGAGAACGCGAAAGGCAAAGATCTGTATCAGTATTGGGGAGACGTTATTACCGATAAGCTGAATCAGGCGTTGAAAGCCCAGGGCGACGATATCGTGGTAAATCTGGCCTCTGATGAGTACTTCAGGTCGGTGAAACCCAAACGGCTTGAGGGCCAGCTGATTAAGCCGGTATTCCTTGATGAGAAAAACGGTAAGTTTAAAGTGATCAGCTTCTACGCTAAAAAAGCGCGCGGCTTGATGAGTCGTTACATCATTGAGAATCGCTTAACGAAGCCGGAGCAGCTGACCCGCTTTGATAGCGAAGGTTATTTCTTTGACGCCGACGCTTCGGGTAACGGAGAGCTGGTCTTTAAACGCCACGAGCAATAAAAAAACCGCTTCCCTGCCGCCAATCACGCAGCAGGGAAGCGCTGATTCAGACTTAGCCCATCATCAGCTTACGCAGCGCGGCAAAATCGGCCGGCAGATTATGCGACAGCAGCGGCAGATCGGCACGATCGGCCAGCTCTTTCGGCAGCGGCAGCGTCTCTTGCAGAATCTCTTCCACGCTCTCTTTAAACTTCGCCGGATGCGCCGTGCCGAGGAACAGGCCGTACTCACCCGCCTGCAGCTGGTCGCGCAGCGCGCGATAAGCAATCGCCGCATGCGGTTCTGAGGTATAGCCGATAGCCTTCAGCTCACGCATGGTCTCTTTGGTGGTTTCATCATCCACCGCCGCGTAGCCGAGCTCGTTCAGGCGCCAGATTTTACGACGGAACAGCTCTTCCACGCGCGGCCAGTTGTTCGGCTGGCTGACGTCCATGGCGTTAGACAGCGTGGCCTGGGTTGCTTTCGGCGACCAGTTACCGTCCTGCAGGAAGCGCGGCACGGTGTCGTTGGCGTTAGTCGCCGCAATAAAGCGTTTGATTGGCAGACCCAGAGATTTGGCCAGCAGGCCGGCGGTCAGATCGCCAAAGTTACCGCTGGGTACCGAGATAACCAGCTGGTTACGGGCTTCCTGAGGCAGCTGAGCCACGGCTTCAAAGTAATAGCAAATCTGCGCCAGCAGGCGGCTGATATTGATTGAGTTAGCCGAGTTAAGACCCAGCGCAGCTTTCAGCTCTTCATCATCAAAGGCCTGTTTAACCAGCGCCTGGCAGGCGTCAAAGTCGCCGTCGATTGCCACAGTTTCAATGTTACCGCCGAGGGTGCAGAACAGCTTTTCCTGCAGCGGGCTGATTTTGCCGCGCGGATAGAGAATCACCACTTTGACGTTTGGCAGGCCATAAAACGCGTGCGCAACCGCCGCACCGGTGTCCCCGGAGGTGGCCGTCAGAATAGTGACCGGTTTGTCGCCTGCGATATGGGTGAGCATCTGCGCCATAAAGCGGCCGCCGAAGTCTTTAAACGCCAGAGTCGGGCCGTGGAACAGTTCGAGGCAGCCGACGTCGTCCTGCACTTTGCTGACCGGGGCCGGGAAGGTAAAGGCGTTGCCGATGCGCTCTTGCAGAACGCCCTGCGGGATCTCATCGCCGATAAATGCCGACAGGATTTTTGCGCTACGCGACACAAAGTCCTGCTTCAGCATCTCGTCGATTTCAGTCAGGCTGAATTCCGGCAGATCGTGCGGGAAGAAAAGCCCCTGATGCTTGCCAAGCCCCTGCGTGACGGCCTGCGCAAAGCTGACCTGTTCGTTATGATCTTTTAAGTTATAGAGTTTCATTGGTTATCCCACTACTCGAGCGCCCGCCGTGTCCAGCCGGCAAATATGAACGAAGCCTTCCTGATTTTGCAGATAGTGCGTAGCCAGCCAGTCGGCGACGCGCTGCGCGGTTTCCGGTTTATCGCATAATGCAAACAACGTTGGACCGGAACCGGAAATGCCGCACGCCTGCGCGCCAATTTCCATTGCTGCCTGACGCGCTTCGCTGAAGCCCGGCAGTAGTTTGGTACGATACGGTTCGGCAATCACATCTTTCATCAACTTCGCCGCCAGCTGAGGCTGACGGGAGTAGCAGGCGTGAATAAAGCCCGCCAGATGACGACCGTGGGCAATACAGTCCTGACGGCGATACTGCGCCGGCAAAATTGCCCGCGCTTCCGCGGTGGAGACCTTAATACCCGGATAGGCCAACACCCACAGCCACTCGTCGAAGGCCGGGATCTGCTGGCTGATGATGCCGTTTTCCTCAAGCATCAATTGTATCCCGCCCAGATAGCACGGCGCGACGTTATCGTAATGGATACTGCCGGAAATCCGCCCTTCCATCTCGCCCATCAGCGCCAGCATTCGGCTCTCATTGAGCGGCTTGCCGCAGAACTCGTTCATCGCGACCAGCGCGGCGACGACGGAACAGGCGCTGGAACCCAGGCCGGAACCAATCGGCATGTTTTTTTCCAGGGTCATCGCCACCGGTACCTTCTTGCCAATCTCCTGGCAGAAACGCTCCCAGCATTGATAGACGATATTTTCCTGCGGCGCCGTCGGCAGTTTGCTGGCGAAGCGACCCACGTTTTGCAGGCTAAAGCTCGTCGCCGCCTCAACCGAGACATTGTCCCCCAGCAGCGTGCCGTCAACCGGCGTTACCGCCGCGCCCAGCACGTCAAACCCGACGCTCATATTAGCACTGGAAGCCGGGGCATATACTTTGACCATCTTAAACTCCTAACTTCCATGACAGGGTACGCAGCAGGTCGGCGAAAACGCCAGCTGCCGTCACATCGTTACCCGCACCATAACCGCGCAGCACCAGCGGCAGCGGCTGGTAATAGTGGCTGTAGAACGCCAGCGCATTCTCGCCGTTTTTCACTTTAAACAGCGGATCGTTTCCATCAACCGCGGCGATTTTCACGCGGCAGGTGCCATCCTCTTCGATATTACCGACATAGCGCAAGACCTTACCTTCATCGCGCGCTTTTGAGACCCGCGAGGCAAACTCGTCATCCAGAGAAGGCAGGCGAGCCATAAAGCTGTCGACATCGCCGCTGGCGTCAAAACCCGCCGGTAGCGCCGGCTCTACGATAATGTCAGACAGCTCCAGTTCGCGCCCGGTTTCACGCGCGAGGATCAGTAGCTTACGCGCGACATCCACGCCGGAAAGATCGTCGCGCGGATCCGGTTCGGTATAGCCCATTTCACGCGCCAGCTTCGTCGCCGCAGAGAAGCTTACGCCTTCGTCCAGCTTACCGAAGATAAATGACAGCGAGCCGGACAGAATACCGGAGAAGCGCAGCAGCTCATCGCCGGCGTTCAGCAGATTTTGCAGGTTTTCGATTACCGGCAGCCCCGCGCCGACGTTGGTATCGTATAAAAACTTACGTCGTGAGCTGCTCGCGGCATGACGCAGCTGATGATAGTAATCCAGCGATGAGGTATTGGCCTTTTTGTTCGGCGTTACCACGTGGAAACCTTCGCGCAGGAAATCGGCGTACTGATCGGCCACCGCCTGGCTGGAGGTACAGTCGACAATCACCGGGTTCAGCAGATGGTACTCTTTCACCAGACGAATAAGTCGTCCCAGGTTGAACGCCTCTTTGGCTTCCGCCAGCTCATCGCGCCAGTGTTCAAGGTTCAGGCCGTGTACGTTGGTCAGCAAGGCGCGCGAGTTAGCCACCCCGCAAACGCGGAGGTCGATATGTTTACTCTTCAACCAGCTCTGCTGGCGCTTGATCTGTTCGATCAGCGCGCCGCCGACGCCGCCGATGCCAATGACAAACACTTCAATCACCTGATCGGTATTGAACAGCATCTGGTGGGTCACGCGAACGCCGGTGGTCGCATCATCGTTGCTCACGACAACGGAAATAGAGCGCTCGGAAGAACCCTGGGCAATAGCCACAATGTTGATATTGGCGCGCGCCAGCGCAGCGAAGAATTTAGCGGAAATCCCGCGCAGGGTACGCATACCATCGCCGACAACCGAAATAATCGCCAGGCGTTCCATGATCGACAGCGGCTCAAGCAGCCCCTCTTTCAGCTCCAGATAAAATTCATCTTCCATTACCCGCTTCGCCCGAGCGCAATCGCTCTGCGGCACGCAGAAGCTGATGCTGTATTCGGAAGAGGACTGGGTGATAAGAACAACGGAGATTCCCGCGCGGGACATAGTGGCGAACACGCGCGCCGCCATGCCAACCATCCCCTTCATCCCCGGCCCGGAGACGTTGAACATCGCCATATTGTTGAGATTAGAGATACCTTTCACCGGCAGATCGTCTTCATCGCTGCTGCCGCCGATAAGCGTACCCGGCGCCTGCGGATTGCCGGTATTTTTAATTAAACAGGGGATCTGGAACTGGGCGATGGGGGCGATAGTACGCGGGTGCAAAACTTTGGCGCCGAAGTAGGAGAGCTCCATCGCTTCCTGATAGGACATCGACTTCAGCAAACGCGCATCCGGCACCTGCCGCGGGTCGCAGGTATAAACGCCGTCAACGTCGGTCCAGATTTCACAGCAGTCGGCGCGCAGGCAGGCGGCCAGCACGGCTGCGGAGTAGTCAGAGCCGTTACGGCCCAGCACCACCAGTTCGCCCTTTTCGTTACCGGCGGTGAAGCCCGCCATCAGCACCATATGGTCAGCCGGGATCTGGCTGGCGGCAACGCGGCGGGTCGACTCGGCGATATCCACGGTGGATTCGAGGTAATGGCCAACGGCAAGCAGTTTTTCAACCGGATTAATCACCGTGACGTTATGACCGCGCGCTTCCAGTAAGCCGGCCATAATAGCGATGGAGAGCTTTTCTCCCCGGCAGATCAGAGACGCATTGACGCTATCCGGGCACTGTCCGAGCAGGCTAATACCGTGCAGGACGTGTTTGATTTGCGCAAACTCCTGCTCGACAAACATTTTCAACTGAGCGTGCGGAAAGCCCGGCTGGGCATCGGCGAGGCCTTGCAGAAGTTCGGCGAAAATGCGTTCGGCATCAGCGATATTGGTCAGCGCATCCTGCCCGCCAATGGTTTTTTCGATCATCGCAACCAGATGGTTAGTGATCTTCGCCGGGGCAGACAGTACGGTCGCTACCTGCCCCTGCCTGGCATTACTCTCCAGAATATCGGCAACACGCAGAAAACGTTCTGCATTTGCCACTGATGTACCGCCGAACTTCAACACACGCATGGTTATGACCCCTTGATTTTTTATCGAAAAAAAAGCCCGCACTGTTCAGGTGCGGGCTTTTTTCTGTGTTTCCTGTACGCGTCAGCCCGCACCGTTACCTGTGGTAATAGTGGTGGTGATAATCGTGGTGATCATGCCGATGCGATTCATGGATGTTGTGTACTCTGTAATTTTTATCTGTCTGTGTCCTGTGCCTATATTGGTTAAAGTATCTGTCGACTTAAGTCAACGAATTTCTACTTTTAACCCTTTTTTTCACACCTGGCCAATACGCCATAGCAACCTGACAATTCATCCGGATTTACGCATCCAGACGCCAATAATTAGCACATAAGACCATATGAAAATAATATGACAGCATTTTACCCTGGGAGGTTTTTTTCAATATCGTGCAGTAAACGATGCAGCATCGCGGTGTCTCGCTGCTGCAAAAGTCCTATCCGCTGCTCCAGCCAGTCGGACAGTTTTACATCGTCACCCGCGCCGAGGCGGTTAAGCAGATCGCGCGTTCGCAGGCGTAACGCCTGCAGCTGATTATCATCTGCGTCGGCGGAGGTTGACGGGGCCTGCTGCAGCAATGAGGACAGCTGATAGCAATAGACCATCACCGACTGCCCCAGGTTTAGCGAAGGATAGTCAGCCGCCATCGGCACACCGGTCAACACATCGGCAAGGGCCAGCTCTTCATTCGTCAGACCAGAATCTTCCCGACCAAACACCAGCGCGGCATGATGCATCCACTGCGCTTTTTCTTCCAGCAGCGGCAGGAGCTGCTGCGGCGTCGCGTAGTAGTGGAAACGCGCCCGGCTGCGGGCGGTCGTGGCCACGGTGAAATCAACATCGTGCAGCGCCTGCTCCAGCGTGGCATAAGTGTTGATATTATCGAGGATATCGCCAGAACCGTGCGCGACCCAGCGCGCGGCGGGCTGCAAATGCGCCTCGCTATCGACGATACGCATGTCGCTAAACCCCATGGTTTTCATCGCTCTGGCTGCCGCCCCGACGTTTTCCGCCCGAGCCGGGGACACTAATACAATTGATAAACGCATTCGGTTTCTCTTTTACCTTTTAGGCGGTGGGAATAACGATTTTTTCCCTCATTTTACGCGCCGTGAATTTACAAATTTGCAACAAAAATCACTAAATTTGAGCTTTATCACCCATAAAAAAAACTAAACTATTCCCAAGGCACCATGACACAGAGTATGTTAACAGAACGGCTTTATCCGTATGTTTGGCAATGAAATTTACGTCCGAGTACGTTTTGAGGCTTTGGATTCACCGCGTTTATTATTTTCTCATTGCAACTAATTGAGCGAAGTATAAATTGTGAAGATGAATCCCGTTTAGATGCAATGATTTCACAAGACTGTTAACGTGCTACAATTGAACTTGATATATGTCAACGAAGCGTAGTTTTATTGGGTGTCATGCCTCACTTAGCCTGTTATGTTGCTGTTAAAATGGTTAGGATGACAGCCGTTTTTGACACCGTCGGGTCCAGAGGGAAAGTACCCACGACCAAGCTAATGATGTTGTTGACGTTGATGGAAAGTGCATCAAGAACGCAATTACGTACTTTAGTCATGTTACGCCGGGCATGTTAATTTGCGACATGCACCAGGCAGGTCAGGGACTTTGGTACTTCCTGTTTCGATTTAGTTGGCAATTTAGGTAGCAAACATGCAGACCCCGCACATTCTTATCGTTGAAGACGAGTTGGTAACACGCAACACGTTAAAAAGTATTTTCGAAGCAGAAGGTTATGATGTATTCGAAGCGACCGATGGCGCGGAAATGCATCAGATCCTGTCTGAAAATGATATCAACCTGGTGATCATGGATATCAACCTGCCGGGTAAAAATGGTCTCCTGCTAGCACGCGAACTGCGTGAGCAGGCGGACGTCGCGCTGATGTTCCTCACCGGCCGCGATAACGAAGTGGATAAAATCCTTGGCCTCGAAATTGGCGCCGATGATTATATCACTAAACCGTTCAACCCACGTGAACTGACGATCCGCGCGCGCAACCTGCTCTCCCGTACCATGAACCTGGGTACCGTGAGCGAAGAGCGCCGTAGCGTGGAAAGCTATAAGTTCAACGGCTGGGAGCTGGATATCAATAGCCGCTCGCTGGTAAGCCCCAATGGTGAGCAGTACAAGCTGCCGCGCAGTGAATTCCGCGCCATGCTGCACTTCTGCGAAAATCCAGGCAAAATCCAGTCGCGTGCGGAACTGCTGAAGAAAATGACCGGCCGTGAGCTGAAGCCGCACGACCGTACCGTGGACGTGACCATCCGTCGCATTCGTAAGCATTTTGAATCCACTCCGGACACCCCGGAAATTATCGCCACCATCCATGGCGAGGGGTACCGCTTCTGTGGCGACCTGCAGGAATAACACCGTTTTTCTTGCTGTCATAACGTAAAAACGGCGCAATTCGCGCCGTTTTTTTTATTTCCAGATCCTGAGCTTATCGTCATCCTGACCAGCGTCCGGCAGCTCACCTTTTGCCTTCGGCAGAGATAACGCGTACCAGTCAACGTGGCGGGTCAGGAACATCAGCGCACTTAACGCCAGCAGCAATACGCCGGTCCCCAGCAGCAATGCGCTATCTTCCGATCGCAACAGCATCCACATGACGCCGTCCAGCAGCAGTAGCGCACAGACGAACAGTAAACTGTTACGCCACCCTTTCAGCACCGCCTGAAGATACACGCCATTGATAAGCGCGCCGATCAAACTGGCGGCAATCCACGATGCCGTAAAACCGATATGTTCGGACAGCGCCAGCAGCACCAGATAGAACATGACCAGCGACAGCCCCACCAGCAGATACTGCATGGGGTGCATGCGATACCGCGTTAAGCTTTCAAAAACAAAAAATGCCATAAACGTCAGCGTTATCAACAGAACGGCATATTTTGTCGCCCGATCGGTCAGCTGATATTGATCGGCGGGCGTGGTGACATTCACGTTGAAAGCGGGCAACTGACGCCACTCAATCTGCCGACCCTCAACAAAAAACTTCGCCATATTGTTGGCAAACCAGGTGCTTTGCCACTGGGCGCTATAGCTTGTTGGGCTGACTTTCCGCTTTGCAGGTAAAAAGTCGCCAAGGAAACCCGGGTGCGGCCAGTTGCCGGCAAGCTGTAAGGTACTGTTGCGCCCAAGCGGAACCACCGAGAAGCTGCCGCTGCCATTCAGATTGAGCGTGAATTCAATATCCAGCCCTTTTTGTTCAGGGAGTAACAGCGGCATCGGCATATGAATGCCCTCTCCGCTATCGTCGAGACCCGGCCCAGGCTCAACGGGTAGCCTCTCGCCATTGAGCTCTGGTGACTTAATCTCGCCAATACCGCGCGCATCGCTGACGCTGACGACCAGAAACGGTCTGCCCAGCGTAATCGTCTGCTTCCTGAGCGCCTTGATGCGCGAAGGTTCAAAATGCGCTTTGACGCTGAGATTATTGTGCCAGATCTGCCCCTCATAGATACCGATTCGCCGGGATTCAACATCCTGATTACCGGTGACCGCCAGCGTCTCCGGCAGCCAGTAGTGTACCCATTGGGTTTGATATTCTACCGTTTTCGTTCCCTCAACCCGCGTTAGCGTCTCAGTCACCGGAATGGCAATCAGCGGTCCGGCCAGTTTCTGCGATCCGCTGGTGCTGCTCTCCAGCGCGTCAACCACGTCGCTACGATAGTCCGCGCGTTCAACGATCAGCTGCCGGACCAGCATCAGCGGGATCGACAACAGTAAAATGCACCCCAGCAGGGTACTCATTTTCCAGAATAGTGGTGATTTCAACATAGCCCTCTCCTTAGTGATGCGCTCACCTTAAAGGGGCCGTGTGGGGAGACTTTGAAGCTATGTGAAGTGAGCGTGAAGTGTCAGCAAAGCGCACGCGCCGCCTTCAGGGCGATTAACCAGCTGGATATCCCCCTGATGCAGGCGCGCGACTTCACGAACAAACGCCAGCCCCAGGCCACTGCTTTTTTGCCCATTTTCACGAGGCAGGGAATAGAAACGTTCAAAAATACGCCCCAGGGCGTAGTCGGGAATGCCGCATCCCGTATCGCATACGGTTAACAGCACGCCGCCATCACGCTCTTCCGCCCCAAGCAGGATTTCACCTGCGGAAGGCGTGAAATCGATAGCATTATCAAGGAGATTACCCAACGCCTGCGCCAGAAGCTCCCGATCGCCTTCAACCATCAGAGGCGTATCCTGCCAGCGCAGCGTCACTTTTTTCGCCGCCAGCGCGATCTCGCGCTCCTCGGCCAGGCGATGAAATAGCTCAGCGACGGGGACGGGACGTCGGGCGATCTCCAGCCGGTTCTCCAGCCGGGCCTGCTGAAGCAAATTTTCCACCAGCGACTGCATTCGCGCGTTCTGCGCCAGAATATTACGGGTAAAACGGGCGGCGACCTCAGGCGGAGGAGCCTCACGGAGAATTTCTGCCGCGCCGCGAATCGCCGCCAGCGGGCTCTTCAGCTCATGGGTCAGCGCATAAATATAGTTTTCAATGGCGTTTTTACCTTCAAGCTTAAGGCGCATACTCTCCAGCGCCTGCGCCAGCTTACGCAGTTCGCTGCCGCCCAGATTCGGCAGCGGAACCGGACGATCGGCGGTCACGGAGTCCGCGTAGCGAACCAGCTTGCCGATGGAAAAGTTAATCCACCATACCATCGCAGCGCCTATCAGGAGCGCGATCCCCAGCAGCGCCCCGCCGGCCCACAGAATACGCCGCTCGCTGCGTTTAATGACCGGCGCCATGGCCAGATTGGGTTTCCCGACGCTTAGCACGCCAATGATTCGGCCGCTGTCAGTCACCGGCGCGGCAATATACATCACCGAGCTGTTATCATCGTTCGGATCGCTGCGCGTGCTGCGCGCGCCGTATTGCCCGCGTAAAGTGAGCCAGACATCGTTCCAGCGCGAGTAGTCTTGCCCCAGCGCACTGCCCGCAGAATCAAACACCACCTTGCCCTGCGCATCGGTCATATAGACGTGATATTCATTGCGAACTTTATTAATGCCGGCAATGTTGGCGTTGATCGGCTGGCGATGCAGCGTTTGAAAAGCCTGGGCCAGGCGCCCGTGCTGGGGATCGGCGGAGAGTAAATCCTCGCGGGCCAGCTCGGCAAGCAGGGTAGCCGTATCAATCAGCGTCCCTTCGGTTGCCCGCCGGACCCCGGGTTTAATCTCCTGAACGAAGATGGAAAGCACAAACCAGGCCGCGATCGCCACAATCAAAAAGTAGCCCATCAGCAGCCGCATACCGATGCGCATCAGAAGCCTCCAAGGCTGTATCCCATGCCGCGGTGCGTATTGATGGGGGAGATGTCAGGGTTCACTTCTCGCAGCTTAGCGCGCAGCGTTTTGATATGAGTATCCACGGTACGATCGAAGCTCTCGTTCGCATCGCCCCATACCTGCTCCATCAGTTGCTGGCGGGAAAAAATACGCCCCGGAGAGTGCAGTAGCGTTTTTAATAATAAAAACTCATAGCGGGTCAGATTCAGGCTCTGACCGCACCAGGTGACCCGAGCCGCGGCGTCGTTCAATGTGAACTCCCCCACATGCAAGAGCGGTGGAGGGGCGGCGAACTTCTGCAGCCGCCGCAGAACGGTGCGAACTCTGGCGCAAACTTCACGAGGGGAAAATGGCTTGGCAATATAGTCATCAGCGCCGATTTCCAGGCCAAGCAGCTTATCCACCTCTTCGCTGCGGGCCGTCAGGAACAGCACCGGCAGCGCCGGGTAGCGGGCAAGCAGCCGCCGACAGAGCTCAAACCCGCTGATATCCGGCAGCCCGACGTCGAGAATCGCCAGGTCGGGTTGGTGGTGATGTGCCGCATCGAGCGCCGGCAGCCCGCGCTCGAACGCCGTAACGATAAATCCTTCCTGCTGCAGCTGGTAGACGAGCGTATCGGCGATGCTCATCTCATCTTCCACCAACCAGATCCGCGGTTGTTGCATCGGCGTTCCCTGTTATTTATTCCATGGCATAATCGGCACCGCGCTAATCGCGTTCTTCGGCGAGCCATCGACGATTTTATCCGAATAGGTCAGATAGACCAGCGCATTGCGTTTGGCATCGTAAAAGCGTACCACCTGCAGCTTTTTAAATACCAGCGAGGTGCGTTTCTGGAACACGACATCGCCCTGCGTTTTACCGTTTTTGATTTTATCCGTCAGCTCAATCGGCCCCACCTGCTGACAGGAGATCGCGGCATCAGAGGTATCTTCCGCCAGCCCTAACCCGCCTTTAATTCCCCCGGTTTTCGCCCGGCTGATGTAGCACGTCACGTTTTGTACATCCGGGTCGTCAAAGGCCTCTACGACAATTTTATGATCCGGCCCAAGGAACTTAAACACGGTATCCACAGAGCCAATTTGCTCCGCCTGCGCCATCTGAGACCCCGCCAGTAAAAGCATACCTGCCACTAACTTCTTGTATTTCATATTGTTACCATTCTTAAAAATTTAGCTGAGTGATTATCACACATTAAGCAGAAAAGTTTTATAGATCACAGCTTTACAAAATTACCACCGATACTTCTGGAAGAATCGCATTTAAAAGCAAAAAAAACACTGAATGCTAAAACATCAAAAAATGCTATTATCCGCTACCTTTAGTATCAGGCACCTGAGTTTAAGGATGGGGATATTTTATGGATCAAGCAGGGATTATTCGCGATCTCCTTAGCTGGCTGGAAGGTCACCTGGATCAGCCACTCTCACTGGACAATGTGGCAGCGAAGGCGGGCTATTCCAAGTGGCATCTGCAAAGAATGTTCAAGGACGTGACCGGCCATGCCATTGGTGCCTATATTCGCGCCCGTCGCTTATCTAAGTCAGCGGTTGCCCTACGCCTGACCGCGCGTCCGATTCTCGATATTGCGCTGCAGTATCGCTTTGACTCGCAGCAGACTTTTACTCGCGCATTTAAAAAACAGTTCTCGTTGACGCCAGCCCTTTACCGACGCTCCCCCGACTGGAGCTCTTACGGTATGCGTCCTCCGCTGCGCCTGGGCGAGTTCACCATGCCGCAGTACGAATTCGTCACGCTGAACACCACTCAGCTGGTCGGCGTGACCCAGAGCTATACCTGCAAGCTGGAAGAGATCTCCGATTTCCGTAATCAGATGCGCGTGCAGTTCTGGCGTGAATTCCTCGCCAATACGCCATCGATTCCTCCGACGCTGTACGGCCTGCATGAGCCGCGTCCGAGCCTCGATAAAGACGATGAGCAGGAGGTGTTTTACACCACCGCGCTGACGCCGGAGCTGGCTAACGGCCATCTGCACAACGCCCACCCGGTGACGCTGGAAGGCGGCGAATACGTGATGTTTACCTACGAAGGATTGGGCACCGGGCTACAGGAATTTATTCTGACGGTTTACGGCACCTGCATGCCGATGCTCAATCTCACTCGTCGTAAGGGCCTGGATATCGAACGCTTCTTCCCGGAAGATGAAAACCGGAATCAGGAACCGCCTATTCAGCTGCGCTGCGAATACCTGATTCCGATTCGTCGTTAACGCTGTAGCTCATCCATCGCGGGGGCATCAAGATGCGAGACATCCCCCGCGGTTTCCACGACCCATCCCGACGCCAGCCAGGGGCTTTGCTGATAGTCAACGCGAGAGATAGAGCAGTTGCGCAGACGCAGGCGACGCTCCGCATAGGCGGGCAAGCCAAGAATCGTACTCACCAGACACCCCAGCGCCATGCCGTGGCTCACCAGCAGCGGCCGGCTACCTGCGGGCAGCTCCAGACAAGAGGTCAGCGCCGCGTGCATACGGTCGCTCAGCTCCTGCATTGACTCTCCCTGCGGGATGCGCCCGTCGGGCGTACCGTTAACCAGCTGTCGACGCCAGCCCTCTTCTTCTTCGCTCAGCGAGTCGATATGGCGCTTTTCCAGCACGCCCATATCCAGCTCACGCAAGCGTGAATCGGTCGTGACGCTGCATCCGCAGGCTTCAGCGATGATTTCTGCGGTACGCCGCGTCCGGCCTAAATCGCTGGCGATAATATGCGTAATCCCCAGCGTTCTGGCGCGCTCGCCTACCTGCCAGGCCTGACGCTCACCGTGGGCGGTAAGCGGACTGTCGGACTGGCCCTGAATACGTCGCTCGGCGTTCCACTGCGTTTCACCGTGGCGAACAAGGTATACCTGTAACATGCTTTATTATCCGTTATGAGCTCTTAACCATTAAGCTACAAGCATAGCCGCCTGCAACAAGAATGATTTGGAGTATACTGCGATGATGTTTAGTATTTCTGAGTTGTTTTGATTATGCACCATGTTGTCTCAGCTACCACTAATCCCGCCAAAATTCAGGCAATTCTGCAGGCTTTTAACGAGATCTTCGGCGAAGGATCCTGCCACATTGAGTCCGTCTCCGTCGAGAGCGGCGTGCCGGAACAGCCTTTCGGCAGCGACGAAACGCGCGCTGGCGCACGAAACCGCGTGGCTAACGCGCGTCGCGCGCAGCCCAATGCTGACTTCTGGGTCGCTATTGAAGCCGGCATCGATGAGGGCAGCACCTTTAGCTGGGTGACGATCGAGAACGGCAGCCTGCGCGGCGAAGCGCGCTCGGCGACCCTGCCGCTGCCGCAGGTCATTCTTGAAAAAGTCCAGGCAGGAGAAGCGCTGGGGCCGGTGATGTCTCAGTATACCGGCATCGATGAAATTGGCCGTAAAGAGGGCGCTATCGGCGTATTTACGGCCGGAAAACTGACGCGCAGCAGCGTTTATCATCAGGCCGTCGTGCTGGCGCTAAGCCCGTTTCATAACGCTATTTATCGTTAACGTTAATCAACGCCTGCTCCAGCCACAGACGCAGCTCCGGCGGGGCTGACTTCAGGCTGTTCGAACCGCGGGTAATGGTGGCGATCCCGGCGCCGAGCTCGTTTTTCAGCTCGCGCTGGCTCATCTCGCCGCGCAGCAGCTCTTCAATAATACGCACCCGCGTGCCCAGCGCCTCGCGCTCGTCGGGCGTCAGCATGAGCTGTAAAAGCGGCAGATGGAGATCGTCGGCGTACGCCTGCTGCAGGAGAGCAACAAAACGCAGCCACTCCTGATGACGCTGTTCGGCCACCGCCGCTGAATAGGGGGATTGTTGGGTCATGTTACGCCACCTGTCGAATGTACTCACTAACGAGTACAAAGCATAACATACTTCTGTCCGGACTCTACGGATTTCGGGCAACATCGCGAAATACGATGTTGCCCGACGACGGCGATATTAATAGCGCAGCTTCCACTCCGCATCGCTCAGCAGCGTCTCTTTCTGGCCCATAAAATAGCGATAGTAGGCGTCATAGGACAAAACGTTTTTCACGTAGCCGCGCGTTTCAGAGAACGGAATGCTCTCAATAAACGCCACCGCGTCAATGCGGCCGCCGCTGTTGCCCCGCCACGTGCGCACCCGCCCGGGACCGGCGTTGTAGGCCGCGGAGGCGAAGATACGGTTATTGCCAAACTGCTGATAAACATATTGCAAATAGCTGGTACCAATGTTGATGTTCATTTCCGGATCGAGCAGCTGCGATGGACCGCTATAGCCGGGGATACTGAACATGCTCACCGTATGCGTTGCCGTCCCCGGCATAATCTGCATCAGACCGCGGGCGCCAACCGGTGAACCGGCTTTCGGGTTCCAGGCGCTCTCCTGACGCGCAATGGCCATCGCGTAGCTTTGCGGAATATCTTTACCGCTGATATAGCGGGTAAAGAGGTCGTTATAGGCCAGCGGGAAACGCTCTTCCAGCTGATCCCACAATTTACCGGCGATGGTGGCCTGGACGCTGAGATCCCACCAGTTCTGATTAAACGCGTAACGAGCCAGCTGCGCCTGCTGGTCTTTGGTCTTGCTGGTGACCAGATTGGCCCACTCGCTGCGGGCGGTGTTATCCATATTCCAGTACATCAGTTCGCGCACCCGCGCCATTTCCGGCCCCGAGGTCAGCGCCGGATCGAGATTCGCTGGCGCTTTATCGATGCGGAACCTGTACTCCTCGCCAAGGCGCTGCGCGGCGACCATCGGATAGAAGCCGCGCTGCTGCATCAGCGAGCGGAGAATATCTTTCGCTTCGTCATCGCGCCCGCGCTCCAGCAGCAGATCGGCCTGCCAGTAGCGCCATTCGTCCTTCTCTTTCGCCTCCATCGGCAAGCGCGCCAGCCAGGTGTTCAGGCCCCGGCGGTCCCCAAGACCCAGCGCCATACGTACCCGGCGCTCCACCAGCGAGGTGGATTGCGAACGCATGATGGCATCGTCGCGCCAGATGGCCTGCTCTTCGGTCACGTCGCTGCCCATCAGGCGCCAGGCGACGATGTCCCGCAGCTCCTGAATCTGATCTTCATTGAGCTGCTGCGCCTGCGCTAATGAGGGGATCATCAGGCGCGCATTTTCCACATCCTGCCGCGCAACGCTGGCAAACGCGACCGCCGCCATCTGGCGGGTAAAATCCGTCGCGCCGGTTGTCCGGGCGAACGTCATCACGCTATTGGGATCGTTAGCCAGCGCGATGACCGCCGTCGAAATCGTTTGATAATCGGCAGGCATCTGCTGGGCCAGGACCCGCACCAGGCTGGTATTGCCCGCTTTCATCGCCAGGCGAATGCGTTCAAGGTAGGCCAGCGGATCCTGCTGGCCGGAGGCGCGCCAGGCGCCAAACAGCTGATCACAGGCGTTTGGCTGACTTTTGCCGCTCAGCCACAGCGCTTTGGCGCCGTCCCAGGCCTCCTGAGCCTGGCCGACGTTCCACTTCGCATAGTAGTAATTGCACTGCGCCTCGGTGCCGGTCGGCTTATCCGGACTGAAGGCCAGCAGGCCGCGCCAGTCGCTACGGCGCGCCAGTTCATTGACGAACCGTGATTTCAGCGAGCGCGCGGGAGGCAGCGTCGGGTTGGCGGCGATAAAGTTGGTCACCACCAGCGCCGGCTGGTTCATCAGATCGTCGGTAATCTGCCGGTACTGGAGATAAGGATAGAGCGGATAGGTCGTCAGGGTGGGCATCAGCTGATTGACGACGTCCATTTGTCGACTGTCCCACGCCTGTTTAATTTGAGCATAGCGGCTGCGCTGTTCATCCAGTGAATCCGCATGCGCCAGTTGGCTTAACGTCAGCAGACTTACGCCGGCGGCCAGAAGACGCCACGTCACAGTTTTGGCTTTTTCCACAAGCTCTTCCTCTATTCAGATACACCACAGCAGCATCATGCCGCGGGCAAAAATTTCAGGTATTACGTAGATATGCTAATCAGACAACGCGAATCGCGCCACGTCCCGGACATTTTTTTACGCTTTTGTGAATCCCATCGCCTCGCTGGGATTAAAGCGCGAAAAAGGCTACACTTCGCCTTTGAAAACTATTCACTACCCTACTCAAAATCATTCTGGCTGCATCAAGCGAGCCTGAGGGATGAAGAGTATATAAAAGAGGCGAAGTCCAACGTGGCTCAATTCGTTTATACCATGCATCGTGTCGGCAAAGTGGTTCCGCCGAAACGTCATATTCTGAAAAATATCTCCCTGAGCTTTTTCCCTGGCGCAAAAATCGGCGTTCTCGGTCTGAACGGCGCCGGTAAGTCTACCCTGCTGCGCATCATGGCCGGCATCGATACCGATATCGAAGGCGAAGCCCGTCCGCAGCCGGGCCTGAAAATCGGCTATCTGCCGCAGGAGCCGCAGCTCAATCCGGAGCAGACCGTACGTGAGTCGGTTGAAGAAGCGGTGGCCGAAGTGGTCAACGCCCTGAAAGGTCTGGATGAGGTGTACGCCAAATACGCGGAGCCGGATGCCGACTTCGACAAGCTCGCCGCTCAGCAGGGCAAGTTCGAAGAGATTATCCAGGCGCACGATGGCCATAACCTGAACGTCCAGCTTGAGCGCGCGGCGGATGCCCTGCGTCTGCCGGACTGGGATGCGAAAATCGCCAACCTGTCCGGCGGTGAGCGCCGCCGCGTCGCGCTGTGCCGCCTGCTGCTGGAAAAACCAGACATGCTGCTGCTCGACGAACCGACTAACCACCTGGATGCAGAGTCCGTCGCGTGGCTGGAACGCTTCCTGCACGATTTCGAAGGCACCGTCGTGGCGATTACCCACGACCGCTACTTCCTCGATAACGTCGCCGGCTGGATCCTTGAGCTTGACCGCGGCGAAGGTATTCCGTGGGAAGGCAACTACTCCTCCTGGCTGGAGCAGAAAGATCAGCGTCTGGCGCAGGAAGCTTCTCAGGAAGCGGCGCGCCGTAAGTCAATCGAGAAAGAGCTGGAGTGGGTCCGTCAGGGGGCGAAAGGCCGTCAGTCTAAGGGCAAAGCCCGTCTGGCACGCTTTGAAGAGCTTAACAACGTCGAGTACCAGAAGCGTAACGAGACTAACGAACTGTTTATTCCGCCAGGCGCACGTCTGGGCGATAAAGTGGTTGAAGTCAGCAACCTGCGTAAGTCCTACGGCGACCGTCTGCTGATTGACGACCTGAGCTTCTCGGTACCGAAAGGCGCTATCGTCGGCATCATCGGCCCGAACGGCGCGGGTAAATCCACCCTGTTCCGCATGATGTCCGGTCAGGAACAGCCTGATGCCGGTTCAATCACCCTGGGTGAAACCGTCAAGCTGGCCTCCGTCGATCAGTTCCGCGACGCGATGGACAACAGCAAAACCGTATGGGAAGAAGTTTCCGGCGGGCTGGATATCATGAAGATTGGCAACACCGAGATGCCGAGCCGCGCCTACGTGGGCCGCTTTAACTTCAAAGGCGTTGACCAGGGCAAGCGCGTTGGCGAGCTGTCCGGCGGTGAGCGCGGTCGTCTGCACCTGGCGAAGCTGCTGCAGGTGGGCGGTAACGTCCTGCTGCTCGATGAGCCCACCAACGACCTGGATATCGAAACCCTGCGCGCGCTGGAAAACGCCCTGCTGGAGTTCCCGGGCTGCGCGATGGTTATCTCGCACGACCGCTGGTTCCTCGACCGCATCGCGACCCACATTCTGGACTACCAGGATGAAGGTAAGGTGGAGTTCTTCGAAGGTAACTTTACCGAATACGAAGAGTACAAGAAACGCACCCTCGGCGCCGATGCGCTGGAGCCGAAGCGTATTAAGTACAAACGTATCGCGAAATAAAAGCAAAAGGGCAACGCAGGTTGTAATGCCAGTCAGTTAAGCAACTGACTGGCCCTTTTTCGGGGCTGTGGGGTATCTCCAGGGTCTTTCCTTTACCA